>PLEQ01000391.1 GCA_003136475.1 Deltaproteobacteria bacterium | reverse complement strand
GTTATGGATACCGACTATGGTTTTGAGCAGTGTGGATTTGCCGATCCCGTTTGCTCCGATAATCGCAATTTTCTGCCCCTTTTCGACGAGCAGATCGATGTTTTGACAGAGGGGTTTTTGGTAGCCGATTGCGCCCTTTTCAATTTGCAAGACGACGCGATCGCAGTTGGGTGGCTCCGGTAAAGTGAAGTGAATAACCGGCTGCTCCTTGGCGAGAGGTACCTCTTCGATTTCGTCATCGAGTTTTTCGATCTGCTTGCGTTTAGACNNTCGAAGATTTAGCGCCGAAGCGGTCGACAAAAGTCTGTAAGGAGTCGCGTTTGTCTTGCAAGTTTTTCAAGGTCTTTTCGGCGAGTTCAGCGTTTTCAGCTTGCTTGCGGAGAAAGAAGTCGTAATTGCCGGCGTAGGGGTAGATGCGTCCCCAGGCTATATGCAAGGTGAGGTTTGCGAGGCGGTTGAGCAAGCTGCGATCGTGGGAGACAAAAATTAGGGTTCCGGAGAAATTTTGTAAATAGCGTTCCACCCACACCAAGGACGGCAGATCCAGATGGTTGGTCGNNTCCGCCACCCGCCCGACAGGGAGCGGGGCGAGTCATTCATTTGACTTTTGTCGAAGCCGAGGCCGAGTAGCATTTTTTCAGCTTTGGAACGCAGCTCATAACCCCCTTCGAGACGGTATTGGGTCTCAGCCTTCTCAAAAGCTTCGAGCGTTTTGTCGTCCGTATGGTGTTCGAGGCTTGCCAGAATGAGGTTCATTTTCTCGTGCAAGAGACGAACATTTTCGTTCGCTGACTCGCATTCTTCGATGATGGTGGATTTGGGATTTTGACTGGGCTCCTGGGGCAAATAACGGAGAGTGCAGCCACTGGGCTTGAGGATTTCTCCGCCGTCTGAGGTGTCGACTCCGCAGAGAATATTCAGGAGGGTTGTTTTACCAGCACCCNNCCCAATGGGAAACTGATAAGTCTGCTCGTTGAGAATGGCTTTGTTAATAAAACGTTTCGTTAGTTTTTCAATGCGAATCATTTATTCCTCGGGATTAGGCTTCAAGGTGAGCTGTTGCACTAGACCCCATACTAACATCTCGGTTGGGGAAATATTCTGTCCAGCGTTCGTCGACGTTTTTGGCTGTCTTATCATCACAGAATAATTCCTTGGGGTACCAGGGTTTCATGCGAGCATCAATAGCAATCGGGCCTGTAAACGACGGGTGCAGACGTTTGAGTTGAATGGCCTGAGCATGCAAGTCCGCTGCTGGCTCAAAACGCGTAAAAGTCGTCCACAGAAAAGCTGCTTCAGAGGCGAGAGCTTTTTCAACGGAATCGACCGCAACGATCAGTGGCCAATCGCGAAACTCAGGACAGTGCACGAGTTCCCTAACACATTCGCGATCTGCTGCAAAGGCGGGAATTTCCACGACTAGGCAACCGGGGCAAAAAGCTCGGACTTTTCGNNTCGGGCATTTTCAAAGACCCTCGGCAGTTCCCGTACGGGGGCGCCTAAGCCAAGAATCACACCCTTGCTGCCGTGGTTCACGCGTGGCCCGGTGTAGTCCAGAGAGTCCATCGAGAGTTCGGAAAAAACATACAGGTCCCGTTCCCATTGCACACGTTCCAAAATGTAAGTGAGGACGGCTCCAAAATTACGCAAGTCAAGTTTGCGATCCAGCACGAGCAGAAACTTAGTCAGAGAGAGTTGCCCCTCACCCAGAATGCGAAACGCAGCAGTCATGGCTTCCCGACTAAAACGCTCTTTAATCACGGTAGCAGTTAAAGAGTGAAAGCCTGTCTCACCATAGCTCCAGAGATCTTCGACTTGCGGCATCACCAGGGGAAAAAGTGGCGATAGCATTTCCTGCAAATAATCTCCTAAATAGAAGTCTTCCTGTCGAGGTTTGCCAACGACGGTAGCGGGGAAGATAGGATTCGCAGCGTGAAAAATAGTGCGGACGCGGAATACCGGATAGTCATGTTTGAGCGAGTAGTAACCATAATGATCCCCGAACGGACCTTCTGGGCGACGCACCTGCGGAGGCACTTCGCCTTGCAGGCAAAATTCAAAGTCCAGGAGATGGGAAGGTGTAGTGGCCGTAGTCTTCGAACGACGAAGTTTTTTGCCTTGCACGAGCGATGCGAGAAGAATTTCCGGTACATTCTCCGGTAGTGGTGCAATTGCGGAAAGTAGCAATGCCGGTGGACCGCCAAGATAGACGTTGACGGCTAAGGCTCGCTGGTCTTGCTCGGCTTCGTAGAGGTGGTAGCCGCCACCTTTGCCAATTTGAAAATGCATACCCGCTTCTTCAGCAGAAAAAATCTGCATGCGATAGATACCAAGATTTTCACCATGGCGTCCGCGTGTGTGAACGAGCGGAAGTGTCAGAAAGGGACCGCCATCTTCGATCCAGCTCGTGATGGCCGGCAGTTCCGTAAGATTGGCACCACGAATTTTATAAGGTGCTTGTTGGGAAACCGAGCGAGTGCCGATTTTTAAAAGATCTCGTGCTGTACTGCGATGCTCCCAAGCTTTTCTGAAGCTTGGAGGGAGAGCGGTCTCTACAAGATTCACTAAGGTTCGAATAAAAGCTTCGGGTTTTTTGCCAAACGCGAGGTCCACTCGTTTCTTCGTACCGAATAAATTCGTGACGATGGGGAAAGCCTTCCCTTTGACGTTGGTGAAGAGGAGAGCGGGTCCATTCGCTGCAATCACGCGTCGATGGATCTCTGCGACTTCGAGGCAAGGATCGACCGGTGCCGAAATCGTGACGAGTTCTTTTTCGGCCTCTAAGCTTTTGAGAAACGACTTAAGATTTGGGAAGGTCATATTTGGCTTCTTTTCGGAGGGCTTTGCAATTTACAAGCGCTAACGACTCTCATTCCCTGTCTATGAAGGCTGGTCTACTGTCAACTGCTTTTCGACGGCAGCTAGCGGTAGTGCTAATAAAATTAAAATTAATCCTTTAAATTACTATAATAATTCCTAATATATTAAAGCATTTAATAAATAATTCATTAACCTTTAAAG
>PLEQ01000472.1 GCA_003136475.1 Deltaproteobacteria bacterium | reverse complement strand
TAGTGATGTATGTTTGAGCGGTAGGATGAATACCAAGCTTAAGAAGGAGGATCAAATGATCCCATCCCAAGAAGGCGTAAAATCCGCTTCCGAGCTACTTCAGGCTCTGCAGCGCAATGGCAAGCGCGGACAAGCCAAAATTGAGTTTGAAACCAATGCCGAATTCAGAGATGCCCTCCGAATATTTGCAGAAATGTACGCAAGTGGGGCGCCGCTCAAAATTATCGAGGAAACGAGAGAGTATTCGCCAAATGAAGCTGCGGAGATTCTGCGGGTTTCTCGGCTTTATGTAAATAAGCTCCTAGACCAAGGGGAAATTCCTTATCGCAAGGTTGGAACCCATCGCAGGATTGAAGCGAGAGACTTGTTGAAATACAAGGCCGATGCTGACCGCAAATCAAAAGAAGCCTTCGAAGAGCATGCGCGCTTAGGGCAAAGGCTTGAACATGAGTGAAGACATTGTAGCGGTTTTGGACGCTAATGTGCTTTACCCATTCTATCTTCGTGAGTTCCTGATGCGTTTATCTCGGCAGGCAGAACTGTTTCGAGCAAAATGGACAAACGAAATTAACGAAGAATGGACTCGGAATCTAGCAGCAAACAAGCCACATCTTTCCAAAAAAGATATCGAAACGACTGTATTTTGGTCGAATCAAACTATTGAGGACGCGCTTGTGGACTCAACGGCGTGTATCCATCTAACTGCAGATATGGAGCTGCCAGACCCGAGTGATGCTCACGTCATTGCCGCCGCATTGGTTGCAAAAGCTCAGTTATAAGAGGAAACTTATGTCTTTCAAAAATATCTTTACTGCTCTGCTCTTCAGTGCGCTTTCAGCTATCTCATTTGGTCAAACATCGAGTCAAGTGATTGAAAATGCTACCCCCGCTACAATAGAGTTCCGGCTTCTTAACGACAAAAAGCCTGACGGGCTTTTGCAGCTTAAAATAGATGGGACAAATGAGACAGTCTTTTTAGACAGTCCGGCCTTGACTATTGAGGATGTCGAGTCTGCCAACTATTCGATCAACAATGCACATCCTCGTGTTTGGTTAGCGTTAAATTCAATGCACAAGGAGCAAAGAAATTAACGGAGGTGACACGCACTAACCTTGAACGAAGAATGGGTATCGTTGTTAACGGAAAGTTAGTATCTGCGCCCACAATCAAAGCTGAAATCTCAGGTGGAAATGCACAGATTGATGGTCGCTTTAGCAAAGCTGCTGCTTTAGAGATCGTTGACGGCATAAACAAGGCTACGAACATTTAACGATATTTACCAGGGAGAGGATTTCTTGATCGAAAATCCTCTCCCACCCATTTTCGGTTAAATAAAGACAAATAATGGAACAAACGCACGAAAACAAAAGTGTCCGTCTTGCGCACTACGAAATGATTGCGTGGAAGCTATCGCAACTAAGTGATCAGGATTTGCTGGAACTCGTTGCTAGAGGTTCTCCTGAAGGCACTAGCATTGGTGGAACATCGGCAATCCTTGAAATTGCCGGTACCCGCATTTTCGTGAAGAAAGTTCCACTTACAGAAATAGAGCAACGCCCAGAAAATAGGCTATCGACAAGAAACATATTCAATTTGCCACCTTATTTTCAATACGGAATTGGCTCAGTTGGCTTCGGCGCTTGGCGTGAACTGGCAGCTCACTCCATGGCTAACCAATGGGTTGTCTCCGGAGATTGCGAAAATTTCCCCCTCATGTACCATTGGCGCCAGTTGCCAAAAGAAAAGTACGAAGTCCCGAGTTCTGAAGCGTTAAAAGATTTGGATCGCGAAGTTGAATATTGGGGTGGGTCCGAGGAAATTAGAGGCCGTCTCGAAGCTAGACTTTCTGCTACAGCAGAAGTCGTGCTGTTCCTCGAGTACTTTCCCGAGAATTTGCGAACTTGGCTTCCGCGGCAATTTGTAAAAGAGGATTGCACCTCAGAAGCTGCATGTAGCATGGTCGATAGCGATCTAAACACGGTTACTACGTTCATGAGGTCCTGTAGTTTCCTCCACTTTGATGCACATTTCGCTAATATATTGACTGACGGTCGTCGCCTGTACTTTTGTGATTTCGGCCTTGCAATAAGCACTCATTTTGATCTGTCAGATGCGGAACGATGTTTTTTTGAAACCCATAGATCTTATGATCGCTGCTACACCGCAGCCCATTTAGTTGGAGCAATACTGAGTGACTATTTTGGTGCGAATAGCTATCGCCCAATTCTAAATGAGGCTGCTGTAGGAAAAGTTCTGCCTCTACCTCCTGCGATTTCAAGAATCGTCAAGAGCAATGCCCCCATTGCTCTTGCGACCGAACACTTCTTCGAACAATTAAAGAGCGAAGGAAAAACGACTCCCTTTCCAAATATTGAATTCGAACAGCTACTGGCGGAATTGGATTGCGAGGAAGTCCCTCTTCAAGGTGGGCGCATGACAGATGGAGTCGTTCGCATAGGGAACACAGTTAGACGCCCTATAGGGCCTCATTCAAGCTTCGTTCATCAGCTATTGATTAGGCTGCAGAAATCCGGCTTTAATGCATGCCCGAAATTTCTAGGGGTAGACGATAAGAACCGCGAGATATTGAGCTTCGTTCCTGGAACTGTTCCAGGCGATCTCGATGTGTTTCCAGATGAAGTTTTGAAAGCCGCCGGCGCATTGCTGCGACGGCTTCACGACGCGACCGTCATGACTGGCTTGCAAGGGGGCGAAGAAGTGGTTGTGCACGAAGACTTCACGCCGTGTAACACTGTGTTTGTCGACGGACTTCCGAGCGCTATTATCGATTTCGACAGCGCCAAACCTGGGTCGCGGCGTTGGGACTTAGCGTATTCCCTGTGGTTGTGGCTAGATCTGGGTAATGAGGATATAACACCTGAAAAACAGGCCAAACGCATCAAGATCTTTTGCGATGGCTACGGATTCCGTCCTGATGTGGCTTTGATAGACGACATCATTGCCTGGCAAAAGCGAGAGGTTGAGGGACAGGTCCAAGACGCTATTAAGCACAACCTTGATCCCGAAAACCATCCTCCGGTTATCTGGACCAAAGCGTGTTTGCAATGGACTGAATGTAACCAACTAGCCCTTTTTAAAGCGATAGAGATAACATGCCTTATCATAGGTGACCGGGATTTCCA
>PLEQ01000213.1 GCA_003136475.1 Deltaproteobacteria bacterium | reverse complement strand
CCCCTACGGTAGCACGGGCGCGCATGGCTTCGATGGTGAGCTCGAGAAGATTTTTATTGGCCTCTCGTGCGGCTTGCGTGAGCCTTGCTAAAGCTTGCTGGGTCTGTGCCTCATTGCGCATGTGTTTAACACGCTGAATGCTCGCTTTTTGGAGCTTGAGAACTTCGCTGTTATTGACGTCTAGAATGTGAAAGGGTCGCGAGGTGTCTGAGCTTTGGTATTTGTTAACGCCGACGATGGTAAGTTCGCCACTATCTATTTTAGCCTGCTTCTTGGCCGAGGCTTCTTCAATGCGCATTTTAGGAATGCCTGCCAGGACGGCTTTAGTCATGCCGCCATGCTCTTCGATTTCTTTCAGGAGCTCCTCGGCTCTTTGAATGATCTGGTGCGTTAAAGACTCCATGAAATAGCTGCCACCAAAGGGATCCACTGTAGTGGTGAGGTCGGTCTCCTCCATAAGAATGAGCTGCGTATTGCGCGCGATACGAGCTGAGAATTCAGTCGGTAGGGCTATGGCTTCGTCTAAGGCATTGGTATGCAGAGACTGCGTGCCACCAAGAACCGCAGCCATAGCTTCAACTGTTGTCCGCACGACGTTATTATAGGGATCTTGTGCCGTAAGCGAATAGCCCGACGTTTGGCAGTGGGTTCGGAGTACCGATGACTGCGGATTTTTCGGCTTAAATTGTTGCAAGCTTTTATACCAAAGCGTACGAGCCGCCCTCAACTTCGCTATCTCCATGAAAAAATTCATGCCGATAGCGAAAAAGAAAGACAAGCGGGGAGCAAAGTCATCGATAGAGAGGCCCTTCTGGAGGGCGAGTTTTACGTATTCGATACCGTCCGCTATCGTGTAGGCAAGTTCGATGGCTGAATCCGCACCTGCCTCTTGCATATGATAACCACTGATGCTGATACTGTTGAACTTAGGCATTTTTTGAGTGACGTATTGGATGATGTCCGAGACGATGAGCATCGAGGGCGTTGGGGGGAATATATAGGTATTGCGCACCATGTATTCTTTTAGAATGTCGTTTTGAATGGTGCCCGTCAGTTGGTTTTGGGAGAAGCCTTGTTCTTCAGCAGTGACGATAAAAGCGGCTAATATAGGTAGAACAGCGCCATTCATCGTCATGGATACGCTCATCTCATTGAGGGGAATCCCGTCAAAGAGTATTTTCATATCTTCAACGGAGTCGATAGCAACGCCAGCTTTTCCGACATCACCCTCGACACGAGGATGATCGGAATCATAGCCACGATGGGTGGCAAGGTCGAAGGCTACACTGAGACCTTTCTGGCCAGCCGCTAAATTTTGTCGGTAAAAGCGGTTGGATTCCACCGCAGTTGAGAAACCTGCATATTGGCGGATGGTCCAGGGGCGATTGAAGTACAGGCTTGCGCGGGGACCGCGTGTGAAAGGTGCCAGGCCTGGGAAGTTTTCCTGAAAGTGAATGTCTTTGAGATCTTGGGCAGTATAGAGTGCCTTGACAGGGATCTCTTCCGGGCTTTTGCGGGAAAGAACACCGGCATCGGTGCTTGCCAACTCTTTCAAAGCGAGTTTTTCCCAATCTTTTTGTGTGGGTATTATCATATGCTCACCAAAGCTTCTGTTCGCTCATTCATTTTAAAAGCAGAGGCAGGACCGTTGAAGGGATTTCTTTTTATAACGTTGAACCCCAAGCTCCGTGCGGTGTTCAAAATGGCCTCAAAATCGAGCGAGATGGATGCGCCGGCTTTTTGAGTCACTTCGTCTTCAATAGGAAGATCGAAGTCATTAGCGCCATATTTCAAGCCTAGCAAGGCATCTTCATTTTTTGTCAGTACAGAGGTGCGAATATGCACGAAGTTGTCTAGAAAAATGCGGCTTACGGCCAGCCATCGAAGGTAGTCTTGGGTGGTGATCTCGTAGCCACCGAGTTTGGTGTGAAAAGGTTTATAAGTCCAGCACAAGAAACTGGTTAATTTATGGGACTGCTGATCTTGGAACTGGCGAAGGGTTTCGAGATGATTGAGTCTTTCTTCCAGGCTTTCATCAAAGCCGATGACCATCGTTGCGGTGGAGTTTAAGCCGGCGTCTAGGATAGCTCCTTGAGCTTTAAAGTAGTCGTCAACTTTGTATTTGCCCGGACTGTGTCGCTTGCGAAAAGCATCGTCGAGAATTTCAGCACCGCCCCCCGTGATCCACTGGGTACCAGCGGCTTTGAGTATGGCGACGCCACTGTCATAAGCGATTTTGGACAGCTTGCAAGTGAACATGAATTCGGCAACCGTCATTTCGTAAAAAGTCATGTCAGGAAAGCTGGTATTGAGTTTGCCAAAGAGCTTTGCGTAGTCGTGAATCTTCAACTTNNTAAAGCCGCCAGGGTGCCGCCTAAATTCCTCAAATTATGCAGATGTTCACAAATCGTCTCGAAACTTCGAAGATAGGCGTCCTTTTGGTGTGGCAGTCGGTAGAAGGCGCAGTAGTCGCAAGCCGCGACACAGATATTGGTATAAT
>PLEQ01000025.1 GCA_003136475.1 Deltaproteobacteria bacterium | reverse complement strand
AAGGAACTTTGCCTCGAGTTTGTCCACTACCTGCGGGGAGAGCAGAAGTTCTCCGACCTTACGGCGCTGACAGCTCAGATTGCCAAGGATTGTGAGAAGGCGAGGGGGATTTTAGAAAAGCTTAATTACTCATGAAATCTTCTTCAACAATCAGGACTCTCGATCGATATATTGGATCCTTTCTTTGTTTTGTACTTTCCTTGGTTAATGCGCTGAAAAGAAAAAGGGGAGACTGTGATTATAAAATCGAGAACATTCTAATTATCGAATTATTTGAAATGGGGGCCTCGATTATGGCCTACCCTTCCATTCATTACATCAGGAAGAAATTCCCAGATGCAAAAATTTCTATTCTCACAACTGAAAGCATCAGGGCCTCATGGCTGAATAGNNATATTCACGCTGAAAGAAAACAGTATTTTCGACTTCCTGTTTTCATTCTATAAAAATTCAAAAATTATCAATCGGAAGAAAATCGATGTCATCATAGACTTTGAACTTTTCTACAGAATCACGGCACTTTTCAGTTTCTTTATTAAAGCCAACAACAAGGCCGGATTTTTCAGGTATAATCTGGAGGGTTTGTATCGCGGATCAATTTACAATACGCCCTGTCATTTTAACCAGAATTCGCATATTTCACGCAACTTCCTGGCACTTACGAAAACGGCCTTAACCTTTTCACGGGAATATCCCGAATACAAAAATTCGATTGATGTCTCGGAGTTAACATATGGTCTTTATAGCTCGAAATCCTCGGTTTTGGAGTCCCTCGTAAAAGGTAAAAACATTTCCCTGAATGAGCCCTATATTGCGGTCTCCCCTGATGTCGGCCCCAATCTTTCATGCCGAAACTATCCCATTGAGAAACTGGTTTTGGTGATCACTCAGCTTCTGAAGAAATATCCTGATTACAGGATATTTCTTATCGGAACGAAGGAAAATCTCCCCATCTGTGAAGCCATCATCGCTTCCGTATCGAATGAAAGAGTGCTGAATCTTGCCGGAAACACGACGATGGATGAGCTTTTTGAAGTGCTCTTAAATGCCAGGCTCCTAATCAGTAATGACAATGGCCCCGTACACTTTGCCGCATTGACAGACACTCCGACTCTGGCGCTTTACAGCACAGACTCTCCCTTTGTTTATGGTTCACTGGGAAAGTGTGTGATCCTTTATAGTTTCTATCAGTGCAGTCCCTGTATCATGGCCTATAATCATAAAAACTCCTTATGTACGGATAATAAGTGCTTGCAGGTCATCTCGCCTGAAACCGTGGTGGAAAGTGCCGTGCGAATACTTGCTAATAATACGAAATTCAGAACCATCAATCATGAAACTCCGTATCTCTACTAGAGGTGGCGAGGGCGGCCGGGGGCGAGGATGCTGCTTGGGAAACGAGATGCCCAAAAATCCATTTTTCGCTTCCGGCTNNCCAAGGGCGCTGATTCCAAGGAGGGCATAGGATGATGGTTCTGGAGCCGGAGAGAGGTTGAGACTGAATTGAGCACTGCCTCCGGTTACCTCACCATATCCATAGCCATAGATCGTCAGATTACTTCCAAGATTCGCTTGGACTAGAGAGGTTAAATTTGTATTTCCAGTGAGTACGATACTTGCACTGGGTGAGAAAGGGGAGCCATTAGTTGCGAAATTCCCGGATCCAAGATTATTAGTATCAATTGCACCGTAAGGTGGTGATGTTGAGCAAAGAGCTAGTGATCCGCTATTAGCAAAGGAAGTGAATCCTCCATTGGTCCAAGTCAAATCAACTCCGTAAACAGTCGTGCCCGGGAGGATAAAACCCGTTAGATCAAGTGTGAAAATGGTATAGTAGTATGCACTTGTATAAGAAAAATTTCTGTATCCAACTTTAAGCAGGCCAGGAGTATAATTCGTGGTGGCTGAATTGCTGGGATAAGCTGCTGTGTACTGAACCCCCTCATAGCTGGTGGGAACGGTAGAGACCTGAGCTTCGAGGGAGGCTGTAAAACAAACCACTCCCAAGAGGAGCAGTAGCAGGAATTTGGGGATTTTTTTCATGGCTCTCTGTCCGCACTCTTAGCACTTCGGGGATTTCTGTCAATGGAGAGGCATTAGCTCAATCCCATGCTCATGATAATCAACGAATTGTCAAATGTGACAATGTGGTAACATTCTGGTAACAATCGCTCAGCTGGCTTCCTGAAGGAACTTCCCTTCGGCTCCAGTCTATTTTCTGATAGCCGCGCTCAAGGCCGTCCTCATGGTTTCTAGTGGTGCCTCTTCATCAAACCAGAATTCATAAGCGAGAGCCCCCTGATAAAGCAGCATGGAGAGTCCATTGGCACTTTTGGCACCTGCGGCTTCAGCCTGTCGGATCAGGGCTGATGTGCCTCTGCTGTAAACAGTGTCATAGACAAGGTGATCTTTTGTTAGCAGGCCATCCAGCAGTGGTGAAGGATCGGCCTCCTTCATCCCAAGAGAGGTGGCATTCACGATAAGATCGACAGAGGCGAGGGCGTTCCGAAGTGCCTCCGGGACGAGGCTGATGGGGGTAATACTTTTCCCAAGGGTCTCTTCAATTTCCTCGGAGAGGATCTCTGCCTTTTCCAGTGTCCGATTGGCAACGAAGACTTCAGGGCACCCCTCCAGGGCACATTGGACGGTGATGGCTCTTCCAGCCCCGCCTCCTCCGCCGAGAATCAGGACACGAAGTGCTGCCAAGGTGACACTGAACTCTTCTTTGACCGCTGCTGCAAAGCCAGGGCCATCGGTATTCTCTCCATGGAGTTTTCCTTCGCGCACGGCAATGGTATTGATCGCTCCCATCAGG
>PLEQ01000070.1 GCA_003136475.1 Deltaproteobacteria bacterium | reverse complement strand
TAATTAAAGCATTTGAGGAAGTGGGTTTTGGAGATGCCTCTCACGTGACTATTCGCCAGTTATCTGGTCCTACGGGGTATAAAGTTGAAAGAATCGATGGATTCCCCATTCCAATCGGGTACGAGGATTCCATTGGTAAACTGGCCACATCGTTTATAAATGATCAAGGAAATCAAAGGGTTTTCTTGGAAAAACCATTATTCATTTTATTCNNACCAAGGCGAGGCAGACTTTAAGAATCTAGTTATAGTAGCCCACCATTTTAGTGAAAATGTCCTAATAGAGCTTGCCTTAAACTTTTCAAACCCCGGTACTATGAATGTGGTTCCCTTGCGCACCCCAATGTCCCAATTTGCCAATTCTCAACTTCATTTCCTGTTGGATTTATCAGCTTTTACTGGCGCTAAAGTATTCGGCTTAAAAGATCAAATAAGTACGGCCACTCTAGAAGATCTCGGTCATCAGATGGAAACTATTGAAATTTATCGTTTCAGATCTACCGTGGTAGGAGATCCAGATCCCGTGAATGTGGAAGTTAGAGCGGAAGAAATTAAAACAATGATGCAGAGCCCCGAAGGTCAAGCCGAAAAAGTCTTCCTAGAAGAACGCCTTGGCAAAATCACTAATGGTATTGCTAAACTTACTATATATGGCGCATCCGGTGGAGAGCTTAAGGAAGCTCATGATAGGTGCGAAGATGCTGTATGTGCCGCAAGGAGCGCTATCACTCACGGAGCGCTTCCTGGAGGCGCTAGGATCGCTATAGACATGGCTATCAAGCTTGCCGAGGAACTCCCAGAGGATGACGCTGCTAGAGTTGTTTTAATGTCCTCTCTTTTGGAACTACCTAAGCGTTTACTAGATAATGCTGGATATAATGAGGAAGAAATCAGCGAAGTTATAGAAAAACTTGTAAATAGTCCAGAATTGGTGTACTATATTGAAAATCAGAAGTTTGGAAATGCNNCAATGGGCGGTATTGTGGCTTTTCCTAGAGATGATGTTTTTGAGCGTTCTGAAGCCGTGGCCGATGCTGATTTTCAACGCGCAGTAGATAACCCATATGCTTCCAAAAATGAAGCTAACGACAGACCTTGAGGATAACATGACTAAATCATTAAATAATCGTTTAATATTAGAAACTTACAAAACCGATGGTTCAATAAAGTCCGAAGTTAAGAACGGATTTGCTTTTGCCCAACAAAAATCTGCTGTGGTAGGACTCAGGGTTCTAATCGATGCCTCTATCCAAGAAGGACTATATAACAGAACCATTCCTGTTGGCAGTAAAGTCTATCTACTAGAAGAAGCTCTTCATACGCAGCCTTGGGCTAAAAAGATCTTAACTTCTCAAGCTGTAAGCGAACCATTTATTATCGTTAATGTTTCCGACGTTCAATTCGTGCGAGAAAAGGAGTAAATATGACAGAAATTCAGACTTACTTTCAAGATCACGAAGAGGTTAGATTATTGCATAGTTCNNTGTTTGACTTGGAAGGCCAAATTAATATTTTTTTAAAAAATCCAGGATGGAAGATTATTCAGGTTTCGTATGATCACGATTCAATAGAATATCCTTGGCTTGCCATTTTGGCAAAATCTAGGACCTAACATGAAAATATTTAATAAGTTTATATATTTAATTGGGGCTATGACTTTTGCTATTTTGTCTATATCCTTTATAGTTTTTAGGGTTTTGGTTTATCTCATGGATAAAGGTTCCTTAAGGAACATGCTACCATGAGGGTTCTTACCCTTGGCGATCCTCACGTTCAAATCTCGAACTTAGCAGAGTCTGAAAAACTCATGCAATTTCTTTTAGATTTAGCTAGGCTATATAGTGTACNNGATTTTTTTCACAATCATTCTAATGTTCGCGTAGAAATCCTGGAATTTTGGGACAAATGGTTTGGAATCCTAAATGAAGAGTTTGAAACCATCGCAATACGTGGCAATCACGATATGATATCTCATGACAGTAAGAGTCACGCCCTTTCAGTATTCAATTCCAAGTATAACGATAGGCTCATGGTGGTTTCTGCCCCCATTCTTCTGCGCACCCACGGATATATACCCTATATTCACGATATTGAACAATTTATAAAAGCCGAGAACGAGTTAGTGGAAGCTGGAGCCAAAGTGATAGTCTGCCACCAGACGATTGAGGGTTCCAAGTATGAAAGTGGTATCTATGCCCCAGATGGAGTTCCTTTAAACAGACTTAAAGCTCCCACTATAATATCAGGACATGTTCATTGTTATTCTGACGACACTGAATTTTTAACCGAAAATGGTTGGAAATTTTATGATAACATAAATGACGACGAAAAGCTGGTTACATTTAATACCCAAAAAGAAATTTTGGAAATTTGTCCAATAATATCTAGGGTTTATAGAAATGTAAAGGAAGACTTAATAAGCATAGAAAGTACTAATTTAGATCTCTTATTAACTGAAGACCACGATGTTCTTTTGAGAAGAATAGATTACAAAAGAAACTTAAGACCATATGAAAAATATAAAGCTGGCGATATGCCAGGCGGATTATGTAAAATTCCGGTAAGTTCTAAGATGGATAGAATTGGTATTAATATTACGGACGATGAAATTAGGCTCATCGTATGGCTTTTGGCAGATGGCGCCCCTGAATACAAGGGGGCTTCTAGATCCTCAATTAGGTGGCATCTTAAAAAAGAAAGAAATAANNATACAATATTCTCACTACAAACAAAAAGGAGGCACCACTAAAATAAGAATGTCTGTTTATGATATTTACAATCAAAAATTATTAGATTGGTGTGAACGTGAACGAAAAAAAATAATGCCTATTTTTTTAAAGAATATGTCATTTGCACAATTCCATGTTTTTATGGAAGAA
>PLEQ01000331.1 GCA_003136475.1 Deltaproteobacteria bacterium | reverse complement strand
GTGTCCTACCTCGCAGCTGAAAGCAACGGACTTTACGGTCGCATGTCGGCGAGTGACAATCTCAAATTCTGGTCCACCCTCGATGGCAAGCCCCTCGATAAGTTCGCTTTAAAACTTTGCCTCGAGCGTTGGGGTTTCTCGCAGCCCTGGCTCGCAAAGTTTCCGGCAATGCGGTTTTCGACAGGTATGAAGCGACAGTTAGGCCTCGCCCGAGTTGAGCTTACACGCCGGCCCTGCCTACTCTTGGACGAGCCGTTAAATGGCTTGGATAAACAAGGAATTGCAATTTTTCGAACGATGCTGGAACACCATCAGGCCCGTCAGGGCGCAACGCTTATCGTGAGTCACACAAGCCATGGTTTTTGCGATCTTGTGACGAAGGAAGTCAACCTTTCATGACGCATGAATTTTTACAACAGTGGTGGCGTTTGACCCGTCATGGTCTGCGTGTGGAATGTGCTGAGCCTCAGCGCTGGTTATCTTCATTACTTTTTGCAATCACTATTCTCTTCCTGTTTTCGTTTGCCATGGGCGACATACCCTCCGAGTTAAAATTGCAAATCGTCCTTTCCGAACTTTTTCTATGCTGCTTTCTGGTGCTGCAACTCGTGCATCAACGGGTACTCGCTACCGAGGAAGAAGATCGCGCAGTCGATATACTTGTCGCCTCGCCGATATCCTATGCCGCTTTGTATTTGGCAAAACTCAGTCTTGCCGTGGTGCTTTGCTGTGCCATCATCTTACCCTTTCTCGGTTTCATGCAGATTCTGCACGGCTTTGGTCTTTTTAACTTAGGTCTGCTGGCCATCGCTGGCTTGGTGATCCTGGCTCTTTCAGCGCTTGGCATTCTCCTGGCACAGATGACTCAAAAAGCCACCGGGCGTGATTTGCTATTCCCGCTCTTGTATTTTCCATTGTCGGTCCCGGTGCTCCTAGCAGCTGTTCAAGCCAGCTTTTGCTATTCACAAATTTCCTCTGCCGGCGCCTTTGATCTCTGGCTTGGACTTCTGGGGGGCTTCTGTATTATTTACCTGACATTGGGTATTCTGCTTTTTGAAGAACTTGTCGGCCTAGACTAGGATAAAAATGNNACGCCTTTCGCCTTGGCAGCGTCAGCATGCTAGCCTTAGTAGCCGCTTGGCTGTGGGCGCTGTGCTTTGTCACGGAAGAATTGCACCAGGGTAACGTCTACCGCGTCATTTATCTGCATGTACCCAGTGCCTTTTGCGCTTTTTTTTGTTCGTTTCTTCTTCTGCTCTTCAGTCTAGCCAGCCTCCGCCGATCTGCCAAAAATTCCCATTGGGCGCTTTGGGCTAAGGCAACGGCTGAGGTTGGCTTGCTTTTTACAGTTCTGACCTTGATCACAGGTTCCATTTGGGGGAAGCCGACTTGGGGAACTTGGTGNNCCTTCGTGCTCTCGCTTCTTTATAGTGCCTATCTCTTGCTTGCCGTATCTTTACCGGAAGGTGCCTTGCAAAAGCGCGCCTGCGCGGTCATGGGCATTCTTATATTTACGGATGTTCCCATCATTTATAAGAGCGTTAGCTGGTGGCGTACCCTTCATCAGCCACCGAGTCTCTCGCTCGCGGGAAGTCCGGCAATGGATGGCGAGATTCTCACACATCTGATTCTAAGTATCTCTCTGATGATCTTGGTATGCTTGTGGCTGGTGTGGCAGCGTTGTGTCAATATGCGTTTGCAAGGGGACTTCGAACAGAAGTCTTTGGAATACCTACGGAGAAATTCCTGATGCAGTCTCTGGCTTATGTCTGGCTTGCCTATGCAAGNNATTCTTGTCATTATTGGCGCCTTCACAATCCAAGTCATCTGGCAGCGCAAGAAGCTTCGGGCTTTGATCGCTTCTTTGGGAAAGCCCTATGACTCGACAAAATAAACGCATGAAGTGGGTCGTGGGCGGCATCGTGATCGGTGCTTGCATCTTTGTTTTGTCATTTTTAAGCCTCGAACAAAATTCAGTCTATTTTTATACTCCGGTTGAAGCTCTTGCTAAAGCTGAGTCCCTGCAGAAATCTGAAATTCGCGTCGGAGGCATGGTAAAAGCCGGTTCCGTAGCGTGGGATCGCCAATCTCTCCACCTTCGATTTGTTCTCTCGGATTTGAAGGGCAAGGAAATTAACGTTGAACATACCGGCACCCCCCCCGATCTTTTTAAAGAAAATTCAGGTGTCGTCGTCGAAGGTCGCATTACGGGAGATGGGCAACACTTTCGGGCTACGAAGTTAATGGTCAAACACTCCGAGGAATATAAAAAGCCTGAGGGTGGTCATTCCATGGATCGTGTTTTGCTTGAGAAATCTCTCTTTAAAAATGAGACCACTTAAATGCATGCAACGAAGCCAAGGCTAGGTCATAAAATAGCGGTCGCCTGTGCCCTAATTACGATCGTGTCGTTTATTGCACTTTTTGCCAAGAGCCTGACGCTCGACCCCAAAAAAGTGCCTTCGCCCCTTGTGGGACAGAATGCTAAGTCTTTTCATGTCAAGATGCTGCAAGGGGCCGATCTAGTGATGAAGCACCCCTCGGATACGTTGGAACTTCAAGACCTCCTTGGCTCACCTGTCGTATTGAATTTCTGGGCGAGCTGGTGTGGAAGCTGCGCCGAAGAAGCCAAAATTTTTGAGGAGTTTTGGGAGGCGCATAAAAATGAAGGGATTAAAGTTCTCGGGGTCGCGGTCCACGATCAGGCAGCTGCTGTGATGGACTTCGTCAAATACGTTGGCAAAACTTATGCGATTGCGCTTGATGAAGAAGGACGTGCCGCTCTTAATTACGGTGTTACCGGAGTTCCGGAGACGGTGTTTATTGATCGCTCCGGTCTTGTTGTGCATAAAGAATCTGGACCGGTTACGCGTCCGATGCTCGAAGCCATGCTAGCGAAATTAACAGGCAAGTCTACCTAGCCTCATTCATAAGGAATCAAGACGGTGTTTACTAAAGAAGATTTAAAAATCGATTCGCTGCCCGAACTCGTGTCTTTCCTTTTAATCGCTCCTTTTGTCGGGCTTGTTTTTCCCTTTCTGATGGCGGCTTATTCGCTGGGATTCATGATGGACCTCGTGGGCTGGCTCGACACCTAGATTTTCTGCAGTTATAGAAGCAGAATTTTGTTTCTATTGNNCAGCATAACCCGGCACCCGATCGAGCGATTGCGCGGTAACTGTGTAGACATAATTGAATCCCGCAGTGAAGGTATTGGAGGGGATTGTGGTCGTGAGCTCTGTCCCTGCCAGCAGCGGAGAGGCATAAATTTGGGTCAAAGCTCCTTCTGATGATTGTGAGAGGGAGAGACTCCATTGGAAGTTTTGAATAGTCCCAAAGGGATTGCCAATCAAAGTTACCGTTTGCGTAGCAGAATTGTAGCTTGTGCTGATCGCTGATGGTGTTACGGGTGGAAATGTATAGAAATAGTCCTCTGTCCATGAGTCTTGCGTGTCTGTATACGCAAGTCGAAAGAGTATCACTTGGTTCGCGACAGGAGGCGTTGAGTTGGCAAGTATCAGTTTGCGAGCAAAGAGTCCGTCCCCTGCAAGCCCATCATAGTTCAGCCCATCATCTTCTAAGAGGCCGTCCCAGGTTTTGATCACTGTCTGGCCGGTACTTGTCAAAGCTTGGACTTCAGCATTAGCGAGTAAAGCTGGAGCGCCTAGAATCTGAATGGAAGTGGGTGCAGGATCCGCTGAGCGACGTTGGGCAAAAAATGTCATCGCATACTGAAACGTTGATGCAGTTGGTGCACTGATCTCATAACGCGCCAAGAGCCATTCGAGTCCATAGGAAAAATAGATATTGTTTGCAGGAACAAATCCATTCGCTGCAGTATTGAAAATATTGAGCTCTCCCGCTCCTAAAACATCGGGATCGATGAGATCAATGATTCCGTCATCATCGGTATCGGGTAACCTATCATTGAGTACGGTGACATTGTCCAGGGCATACGCCTTCTTCAAAGGGAGAGCTGTCAAAGCCGTGCTAGCTGCGTTGGGGCCGAGTTTTTTGTTAAAGCCGTCCGGAATACCATTCCCAGCAGAGGACGGGGCCAAGTCATTAGTGAAAGTGACACCATTTGCGTTTAGAAAAGTTATGATCGGGCCCTGCTGTACGAATTGTGGCAGTTGATTGGAACTTATATAAAAGTACTGTTCTATCTGCGTCGACACCGATGATGGAAAGGAAAATACAGATTGTACAACATAGGATGGCGAGAGCAGGACCATCGTGAAAGCATTGTTGGTGTATACGTGACGGAAAGTAAAAGCTCCCGACGCATCGACCGTTGCCACTCTCGCTATTCTTGAGTCCCTTTCCACAAGTGCGATGTTCCATCCGTTTAGCTCTGAGAACGAGCCCGTGCTACTTGAGATAACCCCATTGATAAGCTCAAACGGACCCAATCCGGCAAAACCTGTAGGCGCTTGACCAGCATTGCTACACGCAAGCCAAACAAGGGCCGTTAGAAAAGCAGCGCTAAGCCGATAGAACCTTCGCACGCACACACCTTTATCAATTTTCTTCCTTGCGGTTTATCGGAAATAAAGGAAGAAAGTTAAGGACCTATGTCTTGGCAAAAAAATCTGCAGCTAAGCTCCGTAAATTTCCCATAAGGATGACTATTGTAAGATTGACAAAGCATCGGGAAAAACCTAAATCCACCATTAGGGATAAACGAAGTTCAGATATATGGGCTATCGCGGTTTTCCAAATTTATTTTTGGAAAAACTGAGGAAAGTCCGGACTTCATAGGGCAGGATACTGGCTAATGGCCAGGCGGGGTGACCCGACGG
>PLEQ01000029.1 GCA_003136475.1 Deltaproteobacteria bacterium | reverse complement strand
TATTTTCATAGTCTACTACCATTTCGTCCGTAGATAGGTTTATATCTGGGGGTGAGATTAGGTGTTTAACGTGTGGCCATAAAGATCCAGAGATTTCCTGTTGGTCTGCGTTGGTCAAGATGGCAGCATACCATTCCAGCGGATAATGGTGACGAAGGTATAAACCCGCGTAAGTAATGAGGAAATACCCGAACGAATGGCTAGCATTAAAACTATATCTGGAGCTGGTTTCCATCATGTCCCAAATTTTACTAGCTTTTTCTTCGCCGATCTTAGGGATGGCTGTAGACATAAAAACTGGCTTCATTTCTCCAGCTTCTTTCTTTTGTTTTTTTGAAAATAGTCTTCTAAGTTTTTCAGCATCAGCGCCGGACATACCGCCCAACTCTTTGGATATTTTTAAACTTTGCTCTTGCATCACAATAACCCCATAAGTTTCTGGAATTAAAGCGAAAAGTTCTGGCAAATCGGGTTGAGATTTGCCCTGTCTCCTAAAAACATACTCTTCTGCCATAGATCTTCCGGTATCTAAAAATTTCATGTCCATTGGTCCAGGTCTTACTAGGGCCAGTATGTTTGCGCCATCCGATATTGACTCAGGTTTAATATCCTTAACGAATGGTATCATAGATTTAGTATTGATTTGAAAAAGGGTATGAGTATCGCCATCCCAGCATGTTTTGTAAACTTCTATATCTTCCGGGAGATCCCAAATGTACTGCGTATTGCCTTTGTGAGTAAAATATCCTATTTCGGGCAATTCATTGTTCTTTTTATTGATAAGTTTTATGCAAACTTCTATATCTAAGATATTAGAAACAGTCAGGAAGTCGTATTTAAAAGTTCCAGCTTGTTCGACCTGCTTGGCCTCGTATTGAGTTATGTGGCCTTCTTTGATAGGCATTATATCCTGAAGAGGAATGTCGCTGATAGCAAAAGCGCTAGCATGTAAACTATGAGCCCTAGTAATACCTAGAGCTTTTTGAACTATAGCCCATTCCTTGGGTCTTTTTTGTATATACTCGATGAGAGGTTCGAACTGCTCTACTATTCCCGGGATATGGTTACCGTCAGATTCGTAACCAAACACAAAGTCTCTGTCGCTAACGGTTTGAGGGGGTAGGGGTAAGCCAGCCGTAAAACGATCTGTCTCTTGTANNGGGAAGAGATTTCGTAAATTTTTCTATTTCTTTCTCAACAGAACCGTTAAAATAACGATTAACATCCTTAATGGCGTTCTTAAGCCTAATAGTATGTCTAGTAGATATTTGGGCAGCTTTATTTCCCCATCGTTCGTATAGATAACCAGACTTATTATCTTTTCCAAGTAAAATTTCTCTGTTTCCGAAGTCTGTATCGATGTCAGGAACGTCGCCATTTTTCAATCGATCTAAAGATAGAAATCTTGGGAATGAAAGTCCGTATTTTATCGGGTCCATTTGTATTATCCCAAGAAGAAAACAAAAAAGCGAACCACCGCAACTGCCACGGCTAGGACCATTTAACTTCCTGTTTTCTTTCTGATTTTTGATGACATCGTGAATGGGAAGAAAGTAAGCTGAAAAATCTTTTTTACCATTGTGGGCTATAACTTGAATTTCTTCTCTCAGCCGAGACACATAAACGGGATCATCCCATTTCATTCTGCCGTTCTTTTTTATAATTTCCAAACATTGTTGTAGGGGATTTTCTCCACTATCGGCCAATCTCCACTCGTACCTTAGATCAAATTTTTCAAAATTTTTAGCCCACCCTTTGTTGTTTTCTATTATTCGTTCGGATTCTAATTCTGATAATTCTAGTTTGGTTGTTAAATAATCCTTAAACTCTGAAAGACTTTTCATGTGTAAGTTAGAATGCATCTTATCAGATCCGCCCAAAACCAGTGTTTGAACTATTTTGTCTTCTGGTTCTGAATAAAAAGCATAATCGCTTACTAAAAGATTTATGTTGTGTTTCCTGGACATTTCTAAGAAAAACTTATTAATCACAAGAGTGACATCTACGGGCAATGGTAAAAATCCAGAATGTTCTGTGGCATTTTTTATAGTTTTGTTTATGCTGAAAAAGGTACCTTCTGAATTTTTAGATATTAAAGTTAGGTGTCCGGGCTTATTGACTAAATCTGAAGCCNNTTGTTGTAATTCTGTCGGCTGACAGCATGGAATCGTAAGTTCCATCGGTAAAATCAACTTTTGTAACCTTAGTGTACTTTTTGGCCCAAGGCTCACATAGTAAAGACGTGGATAGTCTATTCCCAAATAGTGGGACCAGTCTTAAGAGAATTTTTTCTGCGGCATCTTGGCCATCAGCTAGGAGGGTTTTTCCGACAATACAATGGGGTCCACCTAAAACAAATAGGGTGTCAAATTTGAATATCTGCTCTATTTCTTTCCAGGTCCAGAGTATCTGAGATTCTTCTCTGATATCAATTTTGGCTAAATCCGTCTTAGACGCTATTCTCACCAATTCCTGATAAGCAGTTTGGTTTGTAGCAAAAACCGTGCCAGTAAAATACTTACACTTACTGGAACCGGAATCTTTGAAGTAAAACTCCATTCCTGCTGCAAATTTCAATCCTGCTTTTTTAGCTAGATTGTACGCTTTAAAACAAGAACTCAAATGCCCTAGATCGGTATAGGAAAATGTGGTT
>PLEQ01000130.1:10225-18153 GCA_003136475.1 Deltaproteobacteria bacterium | reverse complement strand
CTCTGGCACCATCCACTTCGGGCACGACGCAGGAGACTTTGATCTCGGAGGTCGAAATCATCTCGATGTCGATATCTTTTTGGGCAAGAGCGGCAAAAATACGACCGGCTACACCTGGGTAACTGCGCATGCCGAGACCCACGGCTGAAACTTTTGCAAGACCTTCTTTGGTTTCGATGGTCAAATCGTGGCAGTTCGGCAGGGCTTTAAGTTTTTCCAAGCAACGCAGTGTGCTCGGCAAATCTTCTTTACCGATCGTGAAGCCTAGGCGCATAAATTTTTCATCGACGAGGGGACTATGCACGATGATGTCGACATTGATATTTTCAGCTGCGATTCTCTCGAAGAGTTCGGTGATCATCGAGGTTTGGCAAGCGAGACCGCTGACGGAGACTTTCACGACATTTTTATCGAGGGTGATGCCGGCAACGACGGGGGCTTCGAGAAAGCCTTTGGCACTTATAGAATCCATAATAAGGGTCCTTTCTGAGTTATCATCTTTGAAACTATTGCGCACGGTGATCGGCATCCGATATTTTGCAGCAAGTTCAACACAGCGACTGTGCAAAACCTTGCTCCCTAAGGCGGCCATTTCAAGAGCGCTTTCGTAGTCCATTTCCCGGATCAAACGGGCATCTGGCACTNNGATCTGCGGAGTAAACACCGTCGACATCGGTATTGATTTCACAAAAGGCAGCGTTCAAGGCTACGGCAATCGCTACGGCACTGGTGTCCGAGCCCCCGCGTCCTAGGGTGGTCAGATCCATTTTATCGGTGACACCTTGGAAGCCTGCAATGATTGGGACGGCTTTGCTAAGCCAGCATTGGACAATTTTTTCAGTTTCGATGGAACGAATGCGGGCTTTGGCATGGAAGTTATCCGTAAAAATACCGACATGGTAGGCCAAGAACGGTTCAGACGGTACGCCACGCTTTTCAAGAGCTGCTGCCAGAAGAGCGGCACTGACTTGTTCACCGGCTGCGACTGCGACATCATAGATTTTTTCACGGGCGTCGGGATTCACTTCATTGATGAGTTGCACGAGACGGTTGGTTTCACCGGACATGGCACTGACGACGATCGCAAGTTTGGTGTAACCTTGTTGGTAGAAATGAGCGATACGATCCGCAACGACAGCTATCCGTTCGGTACTGCCGACGGNNTCTTTTGAAAAACGCGCATACATTTCAAAGACTCCTCAATTCTTGCAATTCGCTTTGCCAAAGCTCGGAGAGACGTTCGCGAGGTCTGATCACACGGAACGTTTCGCCCGTAACTAGTACTTCAACAGAACGTGGCCGACTGTTGTAATTCGAAGCCATCGCCGCAGCATAAGCACCACAGCTCCGGATGTAAAGTAAGTCGCCGGCCACCAGGGGGGGGAGAGCACAATCTTTCCCTAAAAAATCACCGGTTTCACAGATAGGTCCGACGACATCGTAGACGGCCTGAGATTCTGCCTGAGAGCGGCGGACCGGGCAGATTTCATGCTGGGATCNNAACGATGACAAAATTCTTTTGCGCTGTTTTTTTAAGGCCTTGGACCTTGGTTAGCAAAATCCCAGCATTTCCCACCAGAACGCGGCCGGGCTCGACAATCAGATGAAGCCCCCTGTCTTGGATAGACTTGAGTAAAACAGCGGCATATTCATGAAGTTCAGGCGGATTTTCATCGGTGTAACGGATGCCGAGTCCACCGCCTAAATTGAGAAAGCGGATGGGAAAACCCTGAGCTTGGACCTGACGCACGCGTTCAGCCATTTTCTCGGCAGCCTGAGCGAGGGGGCTCAAGTCGGNNGATATATGACAAGCGAGGCCAATCAGTTCGACAGTCTCTTTATGTTTGAGTAGGAAATCGAGAAAGATCGGAATTTGATCGCTTGCGATGCCGAACTTTGTCGAATGCAGACCTGTCGCAATTTTCGGATGCGTTTTGGCGTCGATATCGGGGTTAAGACGCAAGCTGATCGGAGCTTTCTTACCCTTCTTTGCTGCGACAGTGGCGATGAGTTCGAGTTCAAAAAAGGACTCGACATTGAACGATAAAATACCCACATCAAGGGCACGCGCTATTTCTTCTTCTCTTTTTCCAACCCCGGAATAGACGATCTTCGCCGGCTTCGCGCCGGCTAGCAAGGCACGCTCCAGCTCGCCTAGCGAAACAACATCGGCACCAAAATCTGCCGCAAAGATGCTTTGCAGTATCGATAAGTTGCTGTTGGCCTTCACCGCATAACAGAAACTGGTAGGGTGGGCAGAAAAAGCTTTTTTCAAAAGTGCACAGTGCCGTAAGAGCGTCGCTGACGAGTAAATATAAGCCGGTGTCCCAAACGTCTGGGCAATTTTGCGCAGCGGAACGCCCTCACAGTAAGCTTCGTCACCTTTGTATAAAAAGTGATCCATAACAGGCCCCGAATTTTGTAGAAAGTGGCGGTCCCACCAGGAATCGAACCTGGAGCTCTCATTTAGGAAACGAGTGATTTATCCTTTTAATCGATGGGACCAATAGGAAAGATACGGCGGCAGCTTATAACAAATGAGCGATCGAGAGCAATTCTTTTTGCTAAATTCTTGCAGGCTTTGACGCCGCCATATTGGGAGCTTCGGGACCCCACAGATGTGCCAAAGATGGCTCTCGCGCCATTCAAGAACTCTGAGATAAAGTTTGCTGTCGAAAAAACTTCTTGGCCAATGCCATTGAGAAGCTTAAATCAAAAGTTTGTCCATGAACGTTCCCACTTGGGCATTTGGGAAGAAAGAGAACAGAATGAGGCAGTATCTTGGCTTACTGGATGATGTTTTAAAAAACGGAGTCGAAAAAGAGGATCGCACCGGCACCGGTACCCTCTCGGTTTTTGGCAGGCAGGTTCGCTATGATCTGAGTGAAGGCTTTCCTCTTCTCACTACGAAGAAGATCCATACGAAGTCGATCCTTCATGAGCTTTTGTGGTTTTTGAAGGGCGCAACCAACATCCAATACCTCAAAGAAAACGGGGTAAAAATTTGGAACGAATGGGCAACTCCGGATGGTGAATTAGGACCTGTTTATGGTTACCAATGGCGCTTTTGGCCAGACGGAAAAGGTGGGCATATCGACCAAATTGCCAACCTTATAGACGGTCTCAAAAATAGACCTGATAGCCGACGCCATTTATTCCATGCGTGGAATCTTGCTTACTTGCCTGACGAAACGAAAAAACCCTGGGAAAATGCGGCAAATGGCAAAATGGCACTGCCTCCGTGTCATTTACTTTACCAATTCTACGTAGCCAATAACAAACTCTCGTGCTTGCTGTATATTCGTTCCAATGATCTCTTCCTTGGGAATAGTTACAACACAGCGAGTGTCGCATTTCTTACCCATATGATTGCCCAGCAATGTGGGTTTGAATTAGGAGAAATCATTCTCTCTATCGGTGATTTGCATCTCTACAAGAACCATCTGGAGCAAACGCGCCTTCAATTGACCCGCGAGCCCCGTCCTCTGCCAAGACTTGTTATGAAACGTAAACCCGATTCCATTTTTGAATATCGTTACGAAGACTTTGAGATTGTGGGCTATGATCCCCATCCCCACATCGCTGCGCCGATTGCGATTTAGCTCCGCTTGTGATTTCGACCTTAGGCAAACCGACACGCTGTTCGGTATAATGAAGGCAAAACCAAGTGAGGAAAAACCGTGCGTATTTTTGGGCTCCTGATTTGCAGCTTCGTGGCTTTGCCGGCTCAGGCTTTTGTGCTTCTATCAGGCCCGGCCGAGGCACGCTTAGCCGTAAGCCCCACTGCACCGACTGCTAATTTTTATTGGGATGGCAGTGTTCCGACGCTCCAAAATGTTGAAGATGTTTTCGAGGGCCGTTGGGCAGACCTCGACGACCACGATATTATGAAACAAGTCCTGCTTTATGCACTTAAGACCTGGAGTGAAGTGCCGGGCTCTTATTTGCGCCTCGCTTTAGTAGAGGAAGCGGACGTTGCGGCTGATTCTGCCGATGGCAAGAACGTCATTGTTGTTAAACACGATAAAAATCTAAGTTCTGCAGCCTATGCTTTGCCAACCATCGATGGGAACACGATCACCGACTGTGATATCAGCATCGCAGACACGAGAGTTCCCCTTCATAACCTTATCTACATACTCACTCACGAATTGGGACATTGCCTGGGCCTTGGCCATGCTCATAGCAACTATGGCGCCATCATGGGTTATGCGCGTAGCGAACGCAGCCCAAGTTTGGGGGCGGACGATATGGCTGGCCTTATCTACCTTTATTCCGATCCCCACACTGCTCAATCACACAACCTTGGTGGGAAACTTAATGATTTTATGGCCTGTGGTGAAGTTAAGAGGGCCCACTCCCCTAGCACGCCCAACCAAGTTGTAACTTTGACATTCTTGCTGCCGCTCTTCTTAGCGGGGCTTTTTCTCCGACGTTAATTCCAAAGCAAGCTTTGACTCCCCTTATTTCCCATGCTAGAAAGACCGCTTCCTTCACACCATCACTCATCGGGAGCTCAGTATGACACGCCTTAAGCAAGTCACCGCTGTCGGTGCTTTCGTTTTTGATCAGCAAAATCGGATCTTTCTGGCAAAATTTGCCAAGAAATTTCAAAAGCAGTGGTCGATTCCAGGCGGCAAAATCGACTTTGGAGAAAACCCTCAGGCGGCAGTGCAACGGGAGCTGAAAGAGGAGACGAACATCGAGCTAAGTTCGCTACACTACTTCACCCACGGCTCCTTCGTCGTCGACGATCACCATATCATCTATATCGATTATATCGGCGTCTGTCCCGCAAGTTTCGAAGTTCAAATCAACGAGGAATTTTCCGAATGGGGATTTTTCGCAGAGTCGGAGCTCCACGGTTTGGATATCATTCCGCAAACCAAAATGACGGCCCTCAAAGCTATGCGCTTTCGTTCCCAACAACGTTTTGCAAGTACGCTTGCCCAATACAATCTTGGGCTCATCCGCAAAACGGTGTGCGTACAAAATTACCAGAGCCGATGGCACCAAGCCTATCAATGGGTTCACGAGCAGTTGGAAAAGCAGCTTGGCAAAAATAGAGGCTATACCTTCGAACATTTTGGCAGCACCAGTATCGAAGGCCTGGCTGCCAAACCCGTGCTCGACATTCTTTTGGAATTTTCCGANNAGCAGCGATCGAGCAGTTGGGTTTCACTTACAAAGGCGACGGCATTGGGCGTGTCCAAAAAGAGGACAGAGATCCGACACGTCATTGTTTTGCCTTCTACAATAGCGAAGAAAATATTGATTATATCCACCTCCATGCCCTTCCGACCAGACACGCGCATATAAGCAATATACTTGAGTTCCGCGACGCCTTGCGGGCCTCCTCGCTCCTCAGACTAAAATATGCAGATCTCAAGCAGGAATTCCTCGCTCAGGGTTTGTCCCGCCAAAACTACACCCTCAGCAAAAACCATTTTATCCAAACGGTCTTGGCAAAGACCTAGTTAGATGCCGCCAAAATCCAGCCTTGCTGATTCAGAAGCTAGGGTNNCACAGGACTTAAAATCCTGTGGAGAGTAATCTCCGTGCCAGTTCAAGTCTGGCCTCGAGCACCATATTAAAGAAAAATCGTTATTGTTCGACACTAAGTGAGAGAGTCGGAGCTGAAATCGTGTCCGTGCTATTGACACGAGTGACGGTGTTTCCCCAGGCTACATTCACGTCAAAGTTGTAATCCTTACCTTTAACGATCGTAAAGGACTTGCTAAGTACCACAGAACTCTTTTGCAAAGTGAGACTGACGTTAGTGGCAAATAGACTATTTGCCGTAAGCCCGGAGGCGAACACGACCGTCAAATTGCTATAGGCGTTTCCGTCATACTCCGAAGCTAAATTGCCTGAGAAAATTATCTGGGGACGATTGATGATCAAAAAACTTTGTGGTGACGCGTCATAAAGCGAAAAAATTTTACCGTCGCTCCCCTGCATAGTTATTTTTTGCACCACAAAGGTTTCGGATTGGGGTTCAAAAGTTCCATTGGCTCCGTTGGGAATGCTGTCAACACCAAGCATTTTTATAGAAATGGTCGCTGCCGTCGAAGTATCGGCGCCACAACTTGGATCTAATAGCAAAAATAGAAGAATAGAATAGCGAAGAAAGCTCTTTAACAACTGCTTCAAATAGCCGCTCCTCAATTGACGTGATGNNGACTTTCTATCGGAAGTCGGCTTCAATTTTTAAAGTTTTCTGTCGAACGACATTCTTCGATGCAAACGTCAGATGTTCCTGCAAGTCGTTACGGCCTATGACCAAAAACGCTCCAATTGGCGCATAGGTTCCTACAATTTTTGAAAAAATCCTGATCTTTCAATTGAAATCTGAAACCTGTTTGTTATACTTACTTAAAATACGAACAGGATTTGACAAAGATGTAGGAAACACAAAATTCGGTTTGCTCATTACGGTGTGGAAGCTGGGTTTTTGGGTGGAGTTGAACGGATGAGCTTTAAATCCTGTGCAGTCCGCAAGAACGTCATCAACAACAAATTTTTGAAGGAGTCTCGAATGAAAGGGATTATCGCTGCTGCATTGTTGACAATGCCTCTCTCTTTGTTTGCACAAGGTGGTACGGAAGGCGGAGCACCAGCGGCTGGAACAACTCCGTCGGCAAGTCCCGCAGCTATGCCGGCACCGGCACCGACACCAGCCCCTATGGCGATGGTCGCGTGTGTTGGTAAAAAAGGTGCTCACCTGACGGATGAGCAAAAAGCAGCTCTGAAAAAAGCTCACGTCGCCGAAAAAACCATGAAAACCTGGAAGGCTGAAGACGTAGCCAATGCTAGCGACTGCAAAGGTGCTTACACTATTGAAAATGGTGTAGCAACGAAGGTCATGCACAAAGGCATGCATAAAAAATAAAGCGTGTCTCACGGAACTCGGGGTTTTTTCTTCTGAAGAGTGGAAGGAGCCCCCTTTTTCTCGTTGAGGGTGCCGTTCATGCAAAATCATTTGCGTATCTTTTTTTTATGCTCGATGGGCCTGGCGTGCTCTCCCCGGAAAGATTCTGCGCCCCAAATAGCGACCTCTTTTACGGGTTATGACCGGTTTGGTAGGGCCCAAACTTGCTATGTCATCAACGAAAGTACCTGTAGCCAAGTGCCATCTACTGCAATCCATTATCGTAACGCGTGTAATGCTACTCGGGGTACCTATGGCCTTTGTGCCTGCAATAATTTCTTATGTAGCGTTCCCGTTCCCAACGCTGCGGCGAGTGTTGGGCAGATGAGCTCTGCTGCGGTTATGCCCGATGCTGTTACGGCCACGGCCACCGCTACTATGACCACTACCAGTACGACGATGTTTCCTACGTTTTGAGGTGCCAGTCGATGGGGGCAATCCCGTTTTGTACCAAATAGGCATTGCTTCGCGAGAAGGGGCGTGAACCAAAAAAGCCGCGGTTTGCTGAAAACGGTGAGGGGTGGGGACTTTCGATCACACAATGTTTTTGACGGTCGATAATTTTGCCCTTTTGCTGGGCGTATGCCCCCCATAGGATAAAAACCAAATGGGTGCGCTGATCATTAAGAACTTTGACCGCAGCATCCGTAAATTGCTCCCAACCCTGACTCTGATGGGAAGCCGGCCGATTCTTTTCAACCGTGAGGACGGCATTGAGTAAGAGAACACCTTGCTCGGCCCAGGCTTTGAGATTGCCATGTGAGGGCGGAGGGATTTGCAAGTCCGCCTTCAACTCCTTATAAATATTCATAAGGGAAGGAGGTGGCCGCACTCCCACGGGCACGGAAAAACTAAGTCCGTGCGCTTGCCCTGGTCCATGATAAGGATCTTGGCCCAGGATCACGACCTTAACGTTTTCAAAGGGTGTGCAATTGAACGCCAAAAAAATCTCATCACCTGGAGGAAAAATCACTTTGCCATTTTTCTTCTCAGCGAG
>PLEQ01000130.1:0-10185 GCA_003136475.1 Deltaproteobacteria bacterium | reverse complement strand
TACGCCAATTCGTCAGCTTATTAAAGCAGTACAAAAAAAGATGCAATCGCCTTCAAAACTTAAACTTTTACTAAAGAGTCCGGTAGCTTTTGTGTTATAGGGAGTTTGTGTCTAAGTGAGTACATGCATCAAGAAGAGGAGGCGAGAAATCCATTTTTGAGGTGTAGAAAGCGAACTTGCCACAGGGTCTCCCGTATGAAACATTTGCTGATTTTTGTTGCGCTGCTATTGTTGCCGGTTTTGAATGCCCATCGCTTACTCGGATCTTGGTCTGCAAGCACAGGTGAAAAAATACCCATCGAAAATCATCTGAGCGGTAACGACTTAGTTAAGTTGGAAAATGCCGTTGACCATGCCAATACCAAACACTGTCAAGATTCGCGTTGTGAAAAAGGTTTGATGACTGTTTTCTACCGAATCTGTGCGTCCGTATTGGAACACTTTGAATAAGACCTAGCATTTTTAGCTGAGAGCCTTGCATCACGATGCTTTTTTTTCTTTGTCAGCCACCTTGGGTTTGGATTTTTTGATTTGAACACCCGGGATATAAGGCGAGCCTAGTATATAAGCTAGCGTGTCACAGACATCGCGACGTTTGAGAAAATCTTCATGATAGACGTGATGCATGGCGATCGGTTGAATTTGCTTATACGCGACAGACTTAAAAATGCCCCGCTCCCCACGGGCAACCGAGTCGTTATCCGAATAGAGGTTATAAATGCGCAAGTGCTCGGGAACTGCCATCGTCTTCAAGGCATGGAGGAAGTCGGAGCCCGGACGCATCTGCCACATATCTCGCATGAGACCACCTAAGGGCGAGGCGAGGCCGAGCCAGGTCAAATAGGTTCCCTCAAAAGGCGTGCCCAGCGTGATCAGTTTGTTGCAATACTGGTGTCCTCCGAGCTGCAAGAGCCACCACAAAGCCACGAGTCCGCCCTTGGAGTGAGCGATGATGTTCAGTTGGTTAATATCATGATTGCGGATATAGCGACGTAGCTTAGCATTGATCGATTCCGCACTTTCTGGAATCCCGGTTGTCGAGAAGACGCCAAACAAACCACCGAGATTAAACGTAATCACTTCATAACCGCGGCGTTCCAAAAGATGCCCGAGGACGGTCAGTGTTTTGCGCGAAGAAAAAAAGCCGTAGACCAGAAAAACCGGGATCTTTTTGGGATCGTGCGTGCGTTCACGGATGACGGTATTGGTCATTCGGACTTCGAACACAAATTCGGACCACATCTCTTTCAGGCGTACCCACATGCCACTGCCCTTTTTACGGCTGATGTATTCGAGGATCACACCTGGCGACAGGAAGAAGAGACACACGACGGTCAGTGTTTTAGCTACTGCGCCGGGTACTGTGGTGGTGGGCGATGCGATTTCTGCAAATATAAAAATTTCAGGCAGACTGGCAAGGAAGGATAAAGGGATCACGTAACGCCAATTAAAATTAAAAATTCCATAAAGAAGCGAAAGAAGATCATAGGGAAAGAAGGGGATAAAGCGTGTCGCCAAGATCAGTTTCCAATCCTGAGACTGCATGAATTTAAATGTCATTGGCAAATTCGCTGCTAGCCAGGGCCGAATAAAACGCTTGCCGACCAATCGGGAGATGCCAAAGATCACCGTGCAGGAAAAAACGGCGCCAAGTGCGGTGAGGAAGGTGCCCCAATACGGACCGAAGGTATTCCCGGCCATTGCTGCAAGCACGTCGAGCGGAGTGAGGAGAAAGGGTCGAATGAGCGACAGCAAGAGAAAGGAGTTCGCGCTGAAGTGAAAATGGGTAAGGCAGACTGTAAGATCCTGTCCGCAAAAGCCCCGCCAAAATTTGGCCACCAGCGCAAAGATGTTGGCAAATATGAGAAACTCGATCAAAAGGATGAGGCGCAGCTGTCGTGTAAAGCTATAAGCCAACGTTCGCACTCCAAGCTACCGCTTTTAGGGCGGATATCTTCTCCTCTCCTTTGCGGAATTTATCTGCCTGAGCATTACTGTCGGAGCTCCCTTCGTATTGCGCAAGAAGTCCGAAAAGGTTAAGGTGAATGCTTTCAGACCTGATTTTTGTGTTTCTATTAAATTGAGAAAGAATCGAAGCTATGTACGAAACGACCGAATTTCGTAAAGGTTTAAAAATCGACTACGACAATAAGGCATTCGAAATTGTCGAGTTCCAGCACGTGAATCCTGGCAAGGGTTCGGCTTTTGTTCGCACACGTTTGAAAAACCTTGAGAACGGTCGCGTCATCGAGGTCACTTTCAAAGCTGGTGTCGATAAAGTGGGAATTCCGGACTTGTCCTTCGTTGAAATGCAGTATCTGTATTCCGATGGTACGATTTATAATTTTATGGACGTCAACACTTTTGATCAGCTCACCTTGAAGGCCGACGAAGTCGGTGACGCCAAATATTACATGAAAGAAAATACGATTGTTAAGGTCACCTACTATAAAGGGCGACCCGTTGCTATTGACGTCGAAAACTTCATCGAACTGGAAGTCAAGGAGACCCAACCCAACATTCGTGGCGACACCTCTTCCGGCGGTGGCAAACCTGCCATTATGGAAACCGGCTTGACGGTAAACGTTCCTTTCCACATCAATGTTGGCGATACTCTAAAGATCGATACACGGACCAATAAGNNCCCATGGCCTGCATGAGATTAAGCTGAAGGAGGGCAACGAATCCGTGCGCCTCACCCAGTCGGCTCCTCTTTCTTCGCAAATGCCTCTGATCAGTATGGCTTCGCCACTACTTCAAGAAGCAGCCCAACCCACTTCTACTTTAAAACGTGTAGAAGACCCCCGTACTAAAAAAGCCGAAACCCGGGAGAACCTCATTGAGGTCCGTTCCCCCTTTGTCGGAACGTACTACTCAGCGCCTTCACCCGGTGCCGATACTTTTGTGGCTGTAAACAGGCCCATTCGCAAAGGCGATACTCTTTGCATTATTGAGGCCATGAAATTAATGAATGAAATTGAAGCCGAACGCGACGGCGTCATTGTCGNNAGGGTTGCCGTCCACTCTCTTGCCGACAAGCAAGCGCTTCATGCCAAGCTTGCCGATGAGAGTATCTGTATAGGTCCAGCTGAGAGTGCCCGCAGCTACCTGCATATTCCAAGCGTGATGAGCGCGGCTGAACTAGCGGGGGTGGATGCGATCCATCCTGGTTATGGTTTTTTGTCTGAGAATGCTGAATTTGCCAGTGTCTGCGAGCAGTATGGAGTGACTTTTATTGGTCCGCTCTCGACCCAGATGGCCACTTTAGGTAATAAGGTGCAAGCTCGCAAGTTAGCCGCCAGTGTCGGTGTGCCCATGCTGCCTGGCAGCGAAGGCACTATCAAAAGCGAGCGTAAAGCTCTGGCCGTGGCGCGCGAAATTGGCTTCCCCGTCATCATCAAAGCCGCCGCCGGCGGGGGTGGCCGGGGCATGAAGATTGCAAACAGTGCTGAAGACTTCTTGCGTCTGTTCCCCCTCGCGCGGCGGGAAGCGCAAGTCAGTTTTGGGAATCCGGACTGCTATATTGAAAAATTCCTCACACACCCACGCCATATCGAAGTCCAAATTCTTGCGGACCACTTTGGCAAAGTCGAGCATCTCGGCGAACGCGATTGTTCCATTCAACGACGTCACCAAAAAATCATTGAAGAAGCTCCCTGTCCCATCCTGAGTGCAAAGGACCGGGAACGGGTTGGAGAACTCGCTCTTAAACTCGTCAATGCCAAAGGTTACCGTTCGTTAGGGACCGTTGAGTTCCTCTTCAATGAGGGGCAGTTCTACTTCATGGAGATGAACNNATCTGTGCCGGGCATGCGATCGAATGTCGGATCAATGCTGAAGATCCTGTGACTTTTGCACCCTGGCCTGGAAAAGTTACAGACTTTCACCAACCCGGGGGGCTCGGAGTACGGGTCGACAGCATGCTTTACTCGGGTTACACGGTGCCCTCGATGTACGACTCTTTGCTGGCCAAGGTCATTGTTTACGGTGATGATCGAGCAGAGTGTATAGTCCGCATGCAAAGAGCCTTACGCGAGATGAAAGTCGACGGCATCCGTACGAATATCGAGTTTCACCTGCGTCTCCTTGCGGACGAAGACTTTCGCACTGCAAATATTTCTACTCGCTTCCTCGATGAATTTATCGGGCGCAACAAAGCGCCGCTCTAAGCTTCTACCCGGCCTGCGATGCTTCATAAAAGGAAAACCATCTTGTACCTTTTCACTCATTGCGAAAAAATGGGAAGAGGCATAAGATCAGCCCGTTTTTAATACTCACTTGAAAGGGTAAGGAAAGGCAAAATGGCAAATTGTGCTGAGTACATCTGGATAGATGGGGCCGACCCCACACCCAGACTAAGATCAAAGACACGGATTTTGGAGTTACCGGAAAATCCTACGCCGGCAGATTTTACTCCCTGGAACTATGATGGTTCCTCAACCTATCAGGCACCGGGCAAAGATTCCGACTTAGGTTTGCAACCCGTTTATGTGGCTTGCGATCCTCTGCGTGGACCGGGTAATTTTCTCGCCCTTTGTGAAGTTTTAGATGCTGAGGGGACGCCTCACGAAACCAACAATCGTGCTCGCTTACGTCAGGTTCTGAATGCTGGGGGTACCCAACACGATCCTTGGATTGGTTTTGAGCAAGAGTACACGCTCTATCGCGGACGCGATCCGCTAGGTTGGCCACAAGGTGGTTATCCTGGGCCGCAAGGTCCTTACTACTGCGGTGTCGGTTCCCGACAAGTTTTTGGTCGTGAGTTTGTGGAAGCCCATACCAAGGCCTGCTTGGATGCCGGGCTTATGATTTATGGCACCAATGCCGAAGTTCTGCCCGCCCAGTGGGAATATCAGATCGGCCCACGGGGTTTCAAAGGCGATGATAACGACCCGCTCAAGATCTGCGATCAGCACTGGATTGCTCGCTGGTTGCTCTGGCGGGTCGGGGAGCTCTTCGACGTCGAGCCATCTTTGGAAAACAAGCCTGTAAAAGGGGATTGGAACGGCTCCGGCCAGCACGCAAATTTTTCAACCAAAGATATGCGCGATCCTCGTAAAGGTTTGAAAACCATCGAAGATGCCATTGCAAGCCTCGCGCTTACGCATGCTGCGCATATTGCAAGCTACGGTGCTGGACTTTCGGAACGTCTGACCGGTCTGCATGAGACCAGCAGCATTCATGAATTCCGTCATGGTATCGCTCATCGCGGAGCTTCGATTCGTATTCCACGTCAAGTGCATGAAAAGCGCTGTGGCTACATCGAAGATCGTCGCCCCGGTGCCAACGCTGATCCTTATCTTGTCACTATGATGCTGATAAAGACCATTTGTAAAATTGCTCTCTAATTTGTCTCATCGCTCATCTAAAGTCCCTCCTCCATCACGATCGCGCTATGGCTTTGCTGACTCCTTTCGAGGAGAACTCGTCTCGCGGGATTCCGTGCTTAGGCACGCAAGACCATCAAGACCACAACCGCTGCAATAGCCATGAGCGTTCGTTTCTCGCTTTTGAGGGCCGGCGCAAAAGTCGCTGGCCAAGCCATATCTTCCAGATCGGGGAGCCGCTTGGGAATCCAGGCTGGGACCTGCAGACTATAATTGCGAAACTCGTCGCCAAAACGTTCCTCAAGCAAGGACTCTTCGTATTGCACAATGAAATAGTATTGAACAATAAAGAACACAGCGCCCAAAAGCATCAGCCACGGCACACCACTAAAGATGCTCACACCCATAATGATGAAGAAATTCCCCAAATAGAGCGGGTTGCGCACCAGCTCGAAGGCCCCATCCGTCACGAGATGAGCCCCGAGACTCCCTTTGCGGGTCCGAGAAATACCGCCAATAAAGGCGACACTATAAATCCTCACCAATTCCCCGAGCACCATAAGAAAGCAGCCCAGTGCCACACACCCCACTCGGGGTCTTTCAAAGAGGAGCAATAGAATGAGGAACGGTACCGGCGTGTAATCCCGTGCGCGAAACAGCTTCTGACCGATATCACTACTGTTTTTTAGAATTTTAGCGAGCGTTTCCAAAATCTCAACCCTTCTGTTCATGTTTGCCCATATTAGCAGAGTCCTTCGCTTTCTCAAGGTTGGCCTTTCTACTCGGCCCATCTGACGGTAGAGTTAGCAAGCTTAGCTCCGGAGGGCAAAATCGGACACTAAAGGTATGTCTAAATATTCCGCAAAAGAGAATATCAGAATTCAGGACAGCGGCGAGGTCTTTTTGATGACATTCTGTGCAACTGATTATGAAACGTACAGTCAAATAAAATGGGAACTGCATCGACCTATCCAAGAGGAGGGGCTTGAAGTCGACACGCTTAAACGTTTATATGAAAGTAAGCTGGTTTATTTGGAACGTCTCCGCCTGAAATGTTTTACGGCTATCAATCAAAAAATACCGACCTCCTTCACGGTCCAAGACTATGAATATATCCTGATCGCTTTGCAGACCACCAAGGAGCATGTTCAACATCTCGTTCGCACTGCCATCACGAAGTCCCTCCTCAACTCATATTATGATAAATTATCCNNAAATTTGCCAAGCCATACACCGCAGCGTCAGCACATCCTGTTTTTTTCAAGCTCGCAGACCATCCGGAAAATCATCGAACACTCGCTCGATACGGACGTCTTCGAACTCCAAGTCGGTGACACAAACACAGTCCCCCAGCAAGCGCCAACCGAGGATGGCTCCCTCCTCATATTCGACAGTACTTTGCTCGCTTCGAGTCAGCTGGCAGAATGGGAACGCTTCGTGCTGAGTACAACCTGTCCGACTATACTTCTTGATAGCCAAATTGAGACCTCATCCGCGCTTCTCAAAAACCCGACCCATCGGCNNCTTCTGCATAAACCCTTCCAGAGAGAAAGCCTCCTGGCAACGATCAAGCGTCTGAGCCTCCAAAACTCACCAAACCAAGAGAGCACCAGCCTCCCCCTCGCTGCGCCAAGCTCTGAACGCTCAGCAAGTGCCCTTCCCCTCGCTCTGGAGGAAGAGATTAAAAAAGAAGCTCTTGCCTTTATCGCGGACTACTGTAAGAGTCATTTCCGAAATATAGCCGAAGAGATCTTGATCAAAGAAATGCGTCGGCTTACTGAAGAACGCGATAGCTATCTCGACGAGGGCTGAAATTTCCAGCATCAAGACTTTCATAGAAAAAAATTTAGCCCTTGTACTGATGATCTTTTGTGGTCTCGGCCTTGTCATCCCGCAAGCGGCAAATATTCCGACCTGGGTCGTGGTTCTGAGCCTGGCGTCGGGTGTGTTCATGGCCTGTTTCGGCATTCGCATTCAGGAACTTTCGCAGCTGCATCCGACCCGTATTCTCGGCTTCTATGTCGCCCGCTTCATTATTGTGCCCGTCGTCGCCTACCATCTCCTAGCTGTGCCAGCCCCCACCCAAGCTCTTGCGGTCTTTCTGCTGGCGGCCTGTCCACCGGGTATTTCTGCACCAGCCATGAACCGGCTTTTCGGGGGCAATATCTCACTTGGTTTTGTTCTCACCTTGGTGGGGAATTTACTGATCCCCTTGATACTCCCTTTTATGCTCTTTGAACTTGTCGGTCATCAGGCTGAACTCGACACGCGAGGCATGGTTCAGACGCTGCTTCTAACCATTCTCGCGCCGATGTTCGTCTTTCTGTGTCTGCGAAAAAATCGCGTGCTGCACAAATTCATAGATATCCATGGCGCCTATCTCACCATTCTTTTTATCGGCCTGACGATTGCTATCGCCGTTGCCAAACATAGAACTATGATTTTGGATGCTCCGTTGGCGTTAATTCCCCTCTTCCTGCTCGGTTTGGGCTGTTTTGGGTTCTTCTACCTATTTGGGTGGTTCTTTTACCGGCGGGAATCGCGACGCAACAAAATCGCCCAGTCGCTCAGTTCCGGCGCGATCAATATTTCACTCGGAGTGACCCTTGCTCTGCTCTATTTTCCACCTGAAATCAGTCTCTTCTTGATCGTTGCGGAAATTCCCTGGATTCTCGCTCTAATGCCATTTAAGAATCTCATCTTAAGACACCGAGTCGCTTAGCTCCGTTGCTACGGATTAAGCCGGCCTCGCGCCTGACAACAGACCTGAAGATTAGGATGCAAGATGCCTGAATTACATGAGCTCCAACTCGAACCCATCATCAATCGTGCACTCGAAGAAGATTGGGGCAACGGCGACTGGACAACCGATCTCTGCGTTAGCAAAGGTACCCAGGCCGAGGCGAGCATTATTGCTAAAAAAAGCACTATGGTGTCCGGCCTCGAAGTTGCGAAGGCGGTCTTTCGCCGCGTGGATCCGTCCTTGCAGATCACCCTTTGCAAAAACAATGGGGCTCTAGTGGAAGCGCAAGACGTCCTGATGCAGATCAAAGGCGAGGCTCGCTCTATTCTAAAAGCTGAACGGGTGGCCTTGAATTTTCTTTGCCGACTGTGTGGCATCTCCTGGATGACGCACCAATATGTAAAAAAACTGAGCGGCTTCAAAACTCAGTTGTTGGATACTCGCAAAACGACGCCAGGCTTGCGCCTTCTCGAAAAAGCGGCGACGGCAGTGGGTGGTGCTCGCAATCACCGTCTCTGCTTGACCGATGGCGTTCTCGTCAAAGAAAACCATATCCGTGCCGCCAATGGCATTACGCAGGCCGTCAACCGCTTGTTGGAAAGTTTACCCCCGACTTTGAAAATTGAAGTCGAAACCAGCAATCTCGACGAAGTGCAAGAAGCGATCGATGCCGGTGCGGACCTCATCATGCTCGACAACATGTCCCTTTCCGAAATGGCACTTGCCGTTCGCACGGTACGGGGACGGGTGCTGCTCGAAGCTTCGGGCAATATAACCCTCGACAATATTGCAGAGATCGCTGCAACGGGTGTGAACTTTATCTCTTCCGGCTCAATCGTTCATTCGGCACCTTGGGCTGACCTGAGTTTGCTGTTTAAGCTCCACTGACATGGAAATTTTTCGTCATGACGCTCTGCCTTCCACCTCCACGGAAGCCTTTCGGCTCTTGAGCGNNAGCAAGTCCCGACACCATTTGCCGTGTGGGCCAAAACCCAGAGCGCAGGACGCGGTTGTCGAACCCGCTCTTGGGAAAGTCCGCTTGGCAACTTCTACCTATCCATCGCCTGTTCGGTGTCGCGTGAGCGCATGCGATTTCTCCCCCTGATCAGTGCGAACCTGCTTGGGCAGTGGCTTAGCCATTTGCTCTCTCAAAAACCGGTCGTGAAGTGGCCCAATGATCTTCTGATCCATGGCAAAAAATTTGCGGGTATACTTTGCGAGGCCCAGTGGCAAGCCGACCACGATAGGTGCACAGCTGTAGTGGGCATTGGGATCAATGTCGAACATGCTCCGCAAGTTCCTAACGGGGAATATACCACGGCATGTCTGAACAACTGGCTTCTTAAAAAATCGACCGTGGAGGACTTGGTCCTCTCCTTTGTCCAACATTGGGAACGGCAAGAGCTCAACGTCGAGCAGACGATCCCAATTTATGAGAGCTTTCATCTCGCTCGGGGTCAACTTTGGCAGCACAAAGAAAATTCCAAGCAACTTTTCATTAACGAAGGTATCTCACAAGACGGTCATCTCCGAGTCCGCAATTTAAATAACGGTGAGCGCCAGGAACTCGTCAGTGCGCAACATGCCCTCCAGTGGGCGTATCAAGCCAGGTTTGGTGTGCGCAAAGCACCGATGACGATCCTGCTAAGTGACAACGCACAAAGCTGGACACTTGCGCACTATGCCAGTGCCGACGACAGCGTTCCGCAATGGCTCATTTCTAAACAAAGCTTGGAAAGTGTGCGGTTGGGATTGGGAAGCGTTTGGCAGTTTATACAGGACGCGGGCTTCGTCGTGAAATTTTGGCCTATTTATATTTTCGGAAAGCCTTCGATAAACAGCAGGGCTTGCTTGGAGGAAGGTGCTGAAATGTTCTTATTAAGATTTTTTTCAAACACCGTCTCTAGCTATGAAGAAGCTCGACAGACCGTTCTGAAAGGTGCCTAGAGCTCGTCTTTTACGGGAGGAGTCTTGACCGCAAGCTCGTCTTTTTCAAGATCAGCATGCTTTGCATCATCTTGCAGAAGAAGGTTCAGCGCTTCTTCATCGAGATCTTCCGTTAATGATAAGCCTTCTTCGTCGAAGTTCATCGAGAGATCATACACGCTGTCTCAC
>PLEQ01000120.1 GCA_003136475.1 Deltaproteobacteria bacterium | reverse complement strand
CCTCAGTTTAGAGCGATCTCTTAGTGAATACCAGAAATGCTATGGGAAATTATGGATTGTACTTATTGATCAAAATGGAGCTATTCAGTCAGGATGGGCCGAAGCGGAAGAATATTTAAAGTGGCACTCACCTAACGATTCAGTTGAACACAATCGCCAAATGGATGAACACCCCGTCTTTGAAAAACCTTCCTCCAAACTCAATTTTGTTACAAGTATTTCAACCTGCAAGCAGGTTGACTGCCCCTGGCATGGCTACCATAATTTCTTTCGAAACAATTCGGACTCTAAAGAGATTTTGTATGTTGATGATCTTGAGCAAGTTCTGTCAGCAACGATAGGNNAGGAAAACCTTTGTCAGCACTTACGGATGAAGAACTGAACCTTCTTGAGAAATTTGCGAAAAAAATTGAGGAACCGTGTAAGAGTATTCCGAATTAATTTTGATCTTAGCGTCTTAATTCTCCTTGAATCTCCTTAATAACTTGCTCAGGAGCATCCCACTTAAATAGCTTGAATATCTCCAACGCTGCCTTTGTTGCATGCGATCTTGAGTTTGCCATGAGATCTGTTCGTTCGTATTCGTTACCCCACTTTACTTCTGGAAGTTCTGCTTTGTACCATTGCCACCGCATATGTCTGTTAGATTCTGAGCTCATGTACAAATGTCGATTTGCAAGACCTACAAGCTCAACCTCTACTATCATTGAGCCGTTTCCAGGAACGGTAGAAATAAGACGGGTAGCAAATTCGTAGACCTCGGTGAGTTTAAAGATAACGTCATGAACGTTAAAAAATTTCCCAATTTCCCAGCCTTCCCATGATCCAGAAAGACTTGATGCGTCACGCCAATCGTCGCGAAAATTTCCCAAAAATAAGAAGGCCGCGCTTTGAAAAAACACCCAAGATTCTAATATTCCTTCCCAGTCGACCTCGCTTCGAATCCAGTCCCCTTGTATACTGGGAAGGTCTGTCCCCATATGTGGAAAATCCCACCCTCTAAGGGAGACCGAAGCTCTTTTGATAATCTTAGATAGATCAGAAACATCCGAGATGCGATGCGACTGAAATTCCACCGGACGCATAAAAATTCTCCAATGACCTCGAGTCTTTATCTTCTTTGAAATTAAACTTGGCTGGGGCGGTTTACTTTGAATCATAGTTGACCAACCTGTTTCTTGTATTGAAGCTCTGAAATTTCGCGAATATTTTCAACCTTCGCCTCAAGTCCTCCGCTTATTTTCATGAGTTGAATCGTCCGGCGAAGACCTTTTTCAATAGCCAAGTCAAGTAGTTCTCTCATTTCCGTTTGACTGGGAATGGGTACAGACTCAGGTTTTTTCCTGGACCTCACATAGGTAGTACCAGCTTTTAAAATAACAACATCTTTTGATTTTATTTTTCCGTCAGCGTAGCTTCCATCTTTTTTGCAGATGATGGGAACTGACTCAAATTCGTCAACATATATTCGAATAAATTTCCTGGATTCAAATTCACGTACTTCCAAATCAAACGTTACATATGGGTCAGCATATTTAGAAACTTGTTCGCTTACGTCCTCGAAGGCCCATGTTTTGATAACGTCGTCAGAACATCCTGTTTGACTACCGTCATCTGCAATGCCTAGGATAATAGTTCCACCATCTTGGTTGTTGGCCATCGCTAGCATTGCTCTGATAACTTTCAGCTTGAGAGCAAGGTTGTCGATATTATCAGCTTCTTTAAATTCTAAATGCTTGGATTCCGACCTTAGCTGAAGGGCCTGCTCAACAGAAATCCCTCTTTGACTCATACGTAGTCCCCACGATCAGAGGTTTTTTTTGAAGCGCTCGCTCTTGGTGTAAGGAGTTGTTTGATTCTTCCTTCAGAGAGATTTTCTTCTTTAGCAATTTGTTTAACGAACCCCTTGGTGCCACTCAGTTCCTCCTTCCTTTTAGCAAGCCTCTCTCTTCTTTCCTCGGGAGATTCGATCTTACTTCTCCCGTATTGGTGAATAGCATGCTGCACTTCAGTTTTCAAAAACCAAATATCTAGAGAAGACGCTTCTATATAAGACTGTCCCCGACAAAGGATCTTATTGCTGTCTTCAATGTAATGGTCTGCGAGTTGTCCCAACTCAATATCACAACGGAAATCCAACCAGAGGTCTGAAGTGGCTTTCTCATTCTCGAGTACAATATTTTGTTTCTTTCGAGAATTCACTATCATGTTTCTTCTGATTACCTCGGGTTTTATTTTATAGAAGGCTGTTTCACAGCGAATGACTTTGTCATCATCGAAAAAAGGATCATCCGGATAGCGTCCGTATTCAAGATCNNGTATGAATGCCTGCAAATTGCCATCTGCCATTAATGGCCACAACTCCTTTACATTTAGGCCAAGTTCCACCGCTGTTTCCCAGTCGACATAGTCCGAACATTTATTAGTCATTCTATTTCCATCCTCCTTACTACAATCCCAGCCTTCAACTCATCCAAGTAGTCTGCCCACTGTTGCATCATCTTTTTACGTTCTTCTAAATGAGCAGTACGGTTATAGGCTCTGCCGTTGGGATCACGTACCGCATGCGCAAGCTGATGTTCGATATAGTCGGGTCGTACATGTAAGACCTCGTCGAGAATGGTACGAGCCATTGCTCGGAACCCATGCCCGCTCATTTCGTTTTTCTCAATTCCACAGCGCCTAAGCGCTGAGAGAATAGCGTTGTCGCTCATTGGTTTGTTGTGAGTTCTTGGGCTTGGGAACACATAGACACCTGATCCGGTGAGCGGACGAATCTCCTGGAGCGTTGTAAGGGCTTGCCTGGCAAGTGGGACGATGAGAGGGGTCTTAGTTTTTGTGACAATGAAGCGCCATTCCGCTTCCGCAAAATCAATGTTTTCCCATTTCATGTGTCGGAGTTCTCCAGGACGGACAAAGAGCAGTGGCGCAAGTTTCAGAGCACAACTGACAATGAGAGTTCCTTGATAACCGTCGAGAATTCGCAACAGTTCCCCGACCTTTTTAGGATCGGTAGTGGACGCAAGATGCCCACCTTTCACTGGAGGAAGTGCACCAGTCAGGTCGCTTGCTGGGTTATGTTCTGCTCGTGCGGTAGCAATCGCATACTTAAATACCTGTCCGCAATTTGAGCGGATTCGGTGTGCAGTCTCAAGTGCTCCACGATTTTCGATTCGTTGGAGCGTGGCGAGTAGTTCCGGTGCTTTTATTTCCGCAACAGGCTTTGAGCCAATCCAAGGGAAGATGTCACGTTCAAAGCTCTTGAGAAGGCGGTCACAGTGGCCTTCGCTCCACCTGGATGAGTATTTGCTTAACCACTCACGGGCAATCACTTCAAAGCTGTTGGCGGCATTCTCCTCTTTAGCCTTCTTCACGGCTTTGCGGTTTTCGCCAGGATCGACATCAGCGGCTAAGAGCTTGCGGGCCTCATCTCTCCGCTCGCGTGCGTCTTTAAGACCAACGTCCGGGTAGACCCCAAAACTGAGGCGCTTCTCCTTGCCCCCAAATCGGTACTTAAGACGCCACCACTTGCCCCCACTCTTGGGGTTGATTTCCAGGTACAGGCCGCCCGAATCCCACAAGCGGATGGGTTTTTCTGCAGGTTTGGCGTTTTTTATTTTGATTTCGGTCAAAGACATTTTGGGGGCATCTCACTTCTTGAAAGGGTCATGTGCCCCCAAGATTGCCCCCAGTTGCCCCCGGATGTCAATAGACAGCCATGGATCTAGGTGGACTTAATTTTCAATTTTCTTTAGTATTCGTAGGTTGTTGTGGATGTTGTTGGATCAGGCTGGATTTAAAGTTGGTGGAGGTGGCGGGAGTTGAACCCGCGTCCATATTCGGGGACACCCTAAGCGCTACATGTTTATCTAGTGTTTTGTCCTCTTGATTGGGGCGCTCACTAGCAGGCTACCCAACCCGCATCTCGGGGAAGTGTTAGGTGAAAGCCTCCGAGAAGCAGCCTTCACCCGAAGCCGGGACATGACAGCTTTTATACCGCTCCGGCAGCAGTATAGAGCTGTACTGCCTTATTTAGGCAGCAAGTAATTGACGTTCGCCGATTAAGCGATGAAACGCGTAATTAACCAGGTTACGTTTCCACCCTGGACATGCTCTCATAGGTTCCAGCCGCACATGTCGAAACCGTGACACCCCCAATAACGTATCAGAGATTCTAAGCTTGTATGTGAAATATAGCATTTAGTCAACAAATGAGCGTTGCCTGATCTGCTATAATGGATTTAGTTTCGCCCATTACGTTTTGAGAAAAGGCATAATGGAAAACCAAGAACAAGACACCAAGATTCGAACGATCGTATACGTCTGTCCCGTTGACCACAACGGGACATCTTTATTTATTAAAGGTTGGATTTCGCCAAAAAACAGAAATCAAACAACGCCTGTTATCCTCGTTCACGATCTTGATGAGTCGACGGATGACTACGTAGAATTTGCAGAAAAACTCGCAGATGCGGGGTTTAATGTCTATTGTTTCGAAATGCGAATTCAATCGAAACTTATGAAAGCGTCAGCCATTTTAAATTTCGACATACTCTCCAGCGATCTTTTGCAAGTTGTCGCTTGGATCAAACATAAAGAACTCGGGAAAAAACCCATCATCGTTGGCCAGGGACTTGGCTCTTTAGTTTGCCTTTACTTCACACAGAATTTTAGTAAATTTTGCGCGGGAGTTGTCTTTGCTTCCCCACTTTTTTCACTGCATGAAGTTGTAAAGCCTTTAAAGAGATTTTCCATCCGCACCTTGGCGCAAGTCGCCCCTCTACTATCGACACCCCATTGGCTGTCGTTCAATTTTTCAGATCCCCTCAAAAAAGATACTAAAAAGCGTAAGGGACGTCTCCCCTTGTATTTTACCCAAGAGTTACTCATCGCAATCTCACGCTCCCATAAATTGTTTTCACGCGTCAGCATTCCGACGCTCCTTCTCTGCCCGGATATAGACGCTGTCTGCCGTTACGATTTTTTGAAACGACTGATTTCAAAACACAAAGATGAAGATAAAATTTCCATGGTAATGTTCGATAGTGAAGGCCACCAGATTCTTAACCGGGGCGAAGAGTTTCTCCCATCGGTATTAAGAATTCTTATTCCCTGGTTACAAACGCATGGCAATCAATACTAAGAAGCCGTTTGATCCCACTGTCATGCTTGCGTCACGTATTCGCAAGCTTAGAAACATCTACTTAATTATTGGCCTTCTCTGCCACATCTTGCGCTCCTTGCTCTTGGCACTCTCTTTAACTTTGCTATGGTCAAAACTCAGTTCAGAGGCACCGCTGACTGCAATAAGTCTAGGAATTCTGGTCTTTTTTCTCTTGTTGATTTTTTATGAAGGGACTTTGGCGAAGTCACACGAGCCGTCCATACTCCTTTGGCTCGATATGAAATACCCTAACGCCCAACCTTCTATATATGATAGAAAAAAGTGGGCTTCCGAAGAGTTTCAGAAAGCCTGGCAAACCCGCTTCGATGAGTCGACCCAAGAAATTCAAACCATCGAGCGCCACAGAGTTCGCAATCAACTCAGCACACTGCTTGTTCCCCTCTGCCTGGGCTTGATGATGTGGACATGGACAAGTTCCACCTTCCTAGGAGAGCTCGCTAAGGCCTTAAAAACTTTCTCGCATAAAGGAGCCTACATCACTATAGTTCAAGGTGATGCCAATCAGGCTGTCAGTGAGCCTCTCCACCTCGACCCTAACAACGTCACCCTATTAGAACTCGCTAGCACGAACTTGCTCGAACTCACTCTGTTTGGACCCAACAAAGAACCCGCACCCTCGATTGAACTCAAAAGACATGAAGACGACACCAGTGTCTTTCAAAGCTTTCAAATGACGTCTCAAGACATCGATGGCAGTCACGCCTTTCGCATTCAATTCTCAGCTCCGAATGATGAGTTGCTCTTTCTCCCTGACTTCGCTGGCAACAAGCTACTTGCCAAGATCCGTGTGAACCGCCCTCCGGTGCCTGAACTTACCCTTCAAGCGCTCGAGCCCCTAAGTGATCCTTGGCCTGATGATAAGGCGCTAGATGTTCTTATTAAAGTTACAGCACGCAACCCTTTGCGAAGTTTAAATCTTGTTTTCAATATCGGNNCGCTAGAAGCAACTCAATCGATTTCTTTAGAAAAATATCTAGACCGCGATTCTGCCAAAGTCGAAATTCGAGCTGAAGCGACCGATCGCGCGCTACCGACCCCTCTGACAGGCTACAGTCCACCCCTTGTTATTCAGACCATCAGCAGCTACGGACGCTATAGAAAAACTCTAACAAGTTTGCGGACTCTCAAAGAAAATTTTGATGCAGCGATCACAAAGGCGGACCCTAAACTGATGCCAGAAACGCCAAAAGCGATGGCGGAGATTCAAAAANNTTTTCGACGCCTTGGATCGTGTGCAAATTCAGACACTGCACGAACTCGTAAAGAAAAATCTTGCTCAGCCTGATATGCAGCTCGTCTATCAACTCGACACCGGTACCGGTAGATTTCTCGAAGAACATGAAATGCTCGACGACCGAGAACGAGATCGCGATTTTTTCGTCGGGGCTAGGGGGCTGTCACGACTCTTAGAAAACTCGGAATCCTCACACGCTATTATCAAGCTTGCCGGCGAAAAAATGCTGAGTTTTCTCACGGATCGTGAAAGGCGGTGGAAATTACGGGTCGCAAGGCTGAATCACCCCGAAGCTTTGAAGTTGGCAAAAAAAGTTCTCAACGAACATCCCTTCGCGAAAGCCATCAGCAAAACTCTGCAAGAATCCACGACGCAAAAAAATCAAAATAGAAATTCCTTGCAAACATTGTCGGAGGCCGTCTCGTCCTATCGACAGTGGATCGATGAACTCGAAGCTCAAGAAGATAAGGACAGAGAAAACTTAGAAAAGCAGCGGCAAAAAAGTCTTGTCTCGGCTCGCGATGAGCTTCAGGAACTGCAAAGAAGACAGCTTGAAGTCTCAAAGCAGATGCATCGGGCTGACTCAAGAACGCAGGATGAGTTGGCAAAAGACTGGACCATCGCACGGATGCATGAAAATACGAATATCAGCGCTGCGGGCAAGCTCGAAGAGAAGTTAAATGCTTTGACACCCCACTCAGCAGAAAGACTCAGTGCGGCTGTGGAAGCGATGAAATTAACCCTCGAAAACGGGAACGAGGCCGATTATGTTCATGCGGAAACTTTCGCGGACTTAGCCGGTCGCCTGCTCCATCAGGCCAGCAAGATGACGCAGGAAGAAGAGCAGCAGAAGACTCGGCGGGATCACCGCAATAGTGGGGACAATTACTATGGACAGGCTATTATTGGGGGTGATATTGAAACCGAGCATGAGTATCACGTCGACCCCCGCTATCGCGAAGAAGTTCTAGACGAGGTCATAAAATCTGACTACCAAGGGGATAATAGGACCCTT
>PLEQ01000451.1 GCA_003136475.1 Deltaproteobacteria bacterium | reverse complement strand
TGCCATTACTATCCAGATGACTCATGGCCTCGAAAATCTGCCGATGAGTTTCTATATAAAAATGCTCACCCTGAAGCTGAACTTTTTCCACAACCTGGTTAAAAGAGCTTGGATGACGCAAAATAGCCCCGAGGACTGCTTTTTCCGCTTCACTGGAGTGGGGAAAAGCGTAATTTTCCCTTTTATCCGCCATGCAGCTTCCTAAGTCCGACGCTATCTATTTTAGAAGAAATTTACTCTTTTTCTTTGGCTGCGGCTTCGACTTTTACTTTGATGACGGCAGTAACGTCTTGGTGGAGTTTGATTTCAGCAGTGTAGATGCCCAATTTTTTGATCTCGTCTTTGAAAACGATATCTTTCTTTGAAACATCAATGCCCTTCAGTTCAAAAAAGGCAGCAATCTCAGCCGAGGTGACCGAACCAAAAATACGATCTTCCTCGCCAGTTTGCTTCTGAATGGTAACCCGAATTTTCTCGATCTTTTGGGCAAGATCGCGGGTTTCTTTTAAAATCTTTTCCTTACGAGCATCGATAACACGTTTACGATGTTCAAGTTCTTTACGATTGCCCTCGCTAGCAAGGATCGCAAAGGAACGCGGAATAAGGTAGTTGCGCGCGTATCCATCTTTTACTTTAACGATGTTTCCCATTGTCCCTAAAGACGGTACATCTTTTACTAAGATAACTTTCATTGAAAACTCCCCTCATCTCTAAAATCTCAGTCACTCAGTCAGTCGAGACTTTTAGAGAGACGCGTTCTGACCGGCTGCAGCTTTTGCTTCGGCTTTGGCCAATTCGATTTTTCGCTTCTCCACATCAACGTTTTCACCGATGAAAATATTCAAATAACGCAGAACATTTTCATCGATACGCATGAGACGCTCGGATTCTTTTAAATACTCAGGTTTGCAAAGAAGATCGTAATGGACATAACGTCCGCGAAACTGTTTTTTCATGGGGAATGCAAGTTTTTTAACACCCCAATCATCTTTCCTAATCACCTGACCACCGTCAGCGAGCAGGACACCCTCATATTTCTCAATCGTTTTTTTGAAAACGTCAGGAGAAACTTGGGCGTTTAACACTATTGTAATTTCATACTCTCTATGCACGGGTATCTCCCTTTGAGTTTTTCTGTTGGCCTTGGCGGAAAATTTCTTGCAAGCGGAGCATTGTCTCTTGAAACATGTCGCTCTTTAATCTTGCTATCTGATCTTCATTGAATGAGCCAAGTACCCAGTTCGTAACTGTATCCGTTTTTTCTTCTTCGTTAACTTGCTCTGGCCTACCAATACCGAGTTTGATTCGAAAAAAATCACTCTGGCCTGTCTCATCCATAATACTTCGAATGCCATTATTTCCGCCGTGACCTCCGCCTTTTTTGGTCTTGACGGTGCCTTCGATCATGTCGATATCGTCGTGCAGCACAACCATATCCTGGGGTGCGACCTTGTAAAACTGCAACCACTTCCGCACAGACTTTCCCGATAAATTCATAAACGTCTGCGGCTTAATCATGATTACGGACTGCTCGAAGAGCTCGCCCTCACCATACAAAGACTCAAACATCTTCCGATCCAGTACTATCCCGCTATCCTCTGCAATCTTATCCAAAATCAAGAATCCAGCATTGTGCCTGGTCTTCAAGTGTTTGTTGCCGGGATTACCAAGACCCACAATCAGTTTCACGGGCGAATCACGCGTACATCAGGTCAACATGCAACGCATCACGCTTGACGGGATCGATCTGTAATTCTTTAATAAGCACGGACTTTACAGTACCATTAAATTCCAGCTGAAAGGTCTTACCTTTTTTCCAAGCAATCGGAAGCAACTTTGCTTCTATAGCAAGCGCTGTTGACTTGGCATTGTCTAAGAGATTAGCAGGCACTTCCCCTCGGGTACGCAAGCGACGACAGCTATTTTTCCCTTGTTCATCTTCCTTGCGCAACCTTCCTTTGATCGTTATAAGAGCACTCATTTTCTTCTCCAAATATACCTACTTAAAGATTGCGGATAGGGATAAGCCTGAGTTTATACAGGCAAGAGCCCAGCCTTGCAACAAAGATTTCCTTCGTTTCCTTAAATGAAAAGCGAACTTACGGAATCAAAACTATGGATGCGTAAGATCGCCTCAGCCAAGAGCCGGGATATAGTTATCTGCTTTATTTTACTGCATTTTTTTGCTTGTTCGCTGAGCGGGATGGAGTCTGTAACCACCAGCTGGACGAGCGAAGATCCCGCGATATTGGCTACCGCCTTACCGCTGAGAACAGCGTGGGATACCGCAGCATGAACTTCTTGTGCTCCACACTCCATCAAAGCATCTGTCGCTTTGATCAGAGAACCGCCGGTATCGATAATATCGTCAATAATCAGACAGCGCTTCCCTTTGACATCTCCGACGATATTCGAAATCTCACATTCGTTGGGAATATCTCTGCGTTTATCAACTATAGCAAGACCACATTGCAAGTACTTGGCCATCGCCCGCGCCCGTTCGACACCACCTGCATCCGGTGAAACCACGACAATTTCGCCGCTAAATTCTTTGAAATATTCGGCAAAGACCGGCTTCACAAAAAGGTGATCCACCGGCACATTAAAGAAACCCTGAATTGCGGCATTGTGCAACTCAAGCGTGAGCAAGCGCGTGATGCCAGCTCCTTCCATAATTTCAGCTACCAGCTTCGCTGTAATCGGTGTGCGCGGTGCACTTTTTCGCTCCTGACGCGCATATCCAAAATAGGGTGTGACAAGCGTAATCGTCTGCGCCGAGGCCCTACGACAGGCGTCGACAATGATCAGAGCTTCCATCAGATGATGATTTACGGGGGCCGAAGTGGGCTGAATTACAAATACGTCGCGACCGCGGATATTGGTCTGCAATTCCACCCGGGTCTCCCCGTCAGCAAATTGCGACACAAAAGCGTNNAGCTATCCCAAGGTGCTGGCAAATTTTTTCAGAAAGAGTGCGGTGCGCGTTGCCACTAAATAATACCAATTCAGGCATTTTTTTCACCGGAGTGAGAAATGGAGAAAAAATGGCTGGGGCGGCAGGACTCGAACCTGCGAATACTAGAATCAAAATCTAGTGTCTTAGCCACTTGACGACGCCCCAATGTTAGGTACGGACATTTCTAATCTCGGCATGGATATTACGGATCGATTGGGTAAGTCAAGAAAGTTATCAGTGCTAAGTTACGGCTGGCAAATTGTGGTCTGTGGAAGCGTCTTCCTGCCAGTGGAAGTCTCCCTTGTCATCCGTTTCGAGAACCCAAACGCCACGGCAAAGCGCTTGATCGCCTAAAAGACGGTCAGACACGGGGTCCACAACTAAACTTTGAAACGATCTCCGTAAGGCGCGACCACCAAACTGGCTAATTGCGGATTTCACTCGTAGTTCTTTCTCGAGCCTTGGCCCCAACACAATACGGAAGTCATTTTTGGCAAGGCGCTTGTTAAGATCCACAAGAATGCGGCGCAGTAG
>PLEQ01000478.1 GCA_003136475.1 Deltaproteobacteria bacterium | reverse complement strand
CACCTAATGTGATCTCATTCGTTGTCACAAGAATCTTCGTGCGAAGAGAGATGATGAATCAAACCATGAAACTTACACTATCAAATAGCTCTATTCTGGAAAAAGAAGCCTCGGACCCGTTTTAATTAAAGCCCACGTCATAGCGTCCGTGCTCGTAGCAATCCTCTTCAATTCAGAGATAATATCTTGATTGGATGGAGTCATCCCGTTTCTAAGAAATGGAATAACTTCCATTACGATCTCATCTATTCCAATTTTTCTACCCTCTTTTTCTGCTCGATTAAGGCAGCTAATTAGGTAGTACTCTATCCTCTTTTCGATTGGAATATGACATCCAATTTTTGTTGTGCTCTTAATCCTCCATGATCCATTTTCTGTTTGCTCAAAATTTGTCTTTAATAACTGATTAAAATCATCTGGCTTCTCGGAGACTGTATTTAGTAAACCGGAATCGAGCAAGGAAGGTATAAGGCTGTGCATAATAGCTTCGATCGTAGCGGCTCCTCTATTTTCAACAATTACTCGCTCAATCACGTCCAAAATAAACCGATTGGGGTCAGTCTCNNTCTCGGAATAGCTCTTCTTAACAACAGCCCTGCCACTAATACGCTTTTTGAAGTTCAGAATCATTTCTCCACTAAAGACCGTTAGCGGATTTTGATTCTTCTTTACCGTCTTTCGCGGGGATGGCTGGCACACAGTATTGGCGTGTTCGAAGCCAAGATTGGTCGCGAAATCATGAACAGCATGCCAATGTGCTGGATCGCTACTTGCAAAAACAATACTGAACCAACGATTTGGTTTAAGGACACGATGTATGTTTGTTAGGGAGCATTGTAGCAATCCAATATATTCGGCTTGGGATTTTCCCAAACTTCCTCCTGCAATTACCTCGCTCTCAAAGTCCCTTTTTTCAACTTCGAAATTCAGCCATGCATTGAACATAGTCGAACAGTCCAAGTAGGCTATTTTGCTACCGTAGGGGGGGTCTGTAAAAATGTAGTCTATCGATTCGTCAGCAATCTCTTCCATTTCCGTCGCGCTTTTTCTATCAACGGATATTAGTTTTTCCTTTTCTCGTTCAGAGAAATCCATCGATCTCAGATATAGTTGCGCTTTAAAGAACGATTTATACTTTGCCTCAAATACTGAGAGAACAGATTGTTCGGCAAAAGGCCTTCTTGGGATCATATACCGATAGTATTTCATCAATCCTGAATCCCCACCTCCTGGAATTCCATGGGTTCTGGGGGTATTGTGATAGCCTTTATTACATTTGACCAAGGTTGAGCTAAATACAAATAGCAAAGCTTCACGAACACTCTTAGTGTTGACCTCTAAAATAAAAGCTCGTAACGCGGAAAGTTGAATTAGTTGTGTGGTTGAAAAATATTCATGAACAAACTGAACATCGGCATCCTTAGGCAAGGGAACATTTAATGGAAACCAAAACTCAGGGCCTGATAGATGGGTGCTAGCATTGATGTAGCGTTCAAGGTTCTCCTGTACCTGGCGAAAGCTGGTATCCAACAGGTCCAAATTCGTTAGCGTTGATAGCGAATTTGCAATAAAATTGGCAATTGGATTCAAATCATAGTGGATACATCTTCTTCTTATGAGCGCAGCCTCTATACATACAGTTCCAGTCCCTCCGAAAGGATCTCCAATTAACTCCCCCTCCTTAGAAAAGTGCTCCACATATTTTTTAACTACATTCCAAGCTCTCTTTGTAAAGTAGGGGTGAGGCCCGAAGTGTATAGGTGAAGCTTGCTTCCTTGGCTGAATGACATAGTTTATCGGTTCGAAAGATGATTTCTCCAAAATAACAGTTGAAGAGGTTTGTCTAGAAGATGCTTTTGTGTCAATCTCACTAAACTTCTCTCGCAGAATGAAGGCTGACGTAGAGAACATTTCGAAAAGTTCTTGCATACGTCCAACTAGTTCCGCTCTTAAAAATGTAGTGAGCGGCATGAAAGATTGATCAGAAGTACGATACACTGCCATTTCAGCGCCGTTACATAGGACAAAAAAGGGGACATTTATTTCGCGATTGATTGAATACGAAAAGGCCTGCTTTATATGTTTTTGATCTGTTACCGACTCCTTTGGATTCTTCGCATCGATTAACCAGCGTCTTTTTCCATTGATATTCAATATATAGTCTGGTCGATAGCCTTCAAAGGGCTTCTTTTTTGTTCCGATCACCAAGTCGGTAATTTGAAAAGTAGATCCTCTTTCAATTCGATGAGATGAGTTTTTGTCATTTGAATAGCCCAAACCGTCAAGAAGGAGCCTTAAAAAATCTTCTCTGACATCATCTTCTGTCTTGAAATTGTCTATATTCTGAATTTGTAGCAAAGACTTCCTAAGCTTTTCAGCATCTAACGAATCCTGGCTATGTGATGGTAAATCGCTTGACGTATCCAATTCTTCCCTCTTTATGAGTGATCGACGTCAGATCCTTCTCGGGAAGAAATTCGGATTTCTTAAAACATTTTACCAAAAGGAATGGGCTTTCGGATGTTTATAAAAGACTAGATTTTCATGGTCGCTCTGAGTGGAAGCTACCTAGGCTGGTTAACAAAAATCAGCTTAGGACCTTCGCACATTGTTTTCGATGTGCGTGCCTGCCGTTTTCTTCTTTCACCATCGCACTTAAAATAAATACAGGTACAAAGGGCTAAATGAAGTCAGGAGATTTATGAAATCCACCAGGCAAAAAAGAAGTACAGATTGGAAAAAAGCTTCGGAACGAGCCGCAAAATCGGGTCGATGGGCTACAACCATGACAAAATGGCTCATCACCCGACTGGGAAAGCGGTGTGCTTGGGAGTTCATCTCTTTTAAGGGTCCGACGGGTAGGGAATCAACCGGTATTGTGGACATGCTTGCGATTAGAAAAGATCATATGACCAAAGCAGAAGACCCCTTGAAACGAGGCGATCTATTGGAAATTATTGTTTTTCAAATCAAAGGAGGAAATGCAGTTTGGCCCACAGAGGAAGACGTCATGCGCCTTCGCTATGTTGGAAAGAACTATAAAGCAAAAGCAATTATTCTCTCTCGATGGAAACTTGGCAAAAGGCCGGTATTTTATTTACTTACAAGAAAGAAAATAGTGAATTCTACTATTCGTAGCGTCTGGCAGGAATTAGAAGACTTCTCTCCGATCTTTGCTTAAATCCTGTCCTTAACTTTGCGCTCTGAAGCCTTGGATACGAAAGAAAGAAATTCTCGCTTAAGCTGCTCGCGTCTAAAACCATGATGAGCTTCCCTATGATGATTGGGACAGAGAGCGATAACATTATGAATTGTATCTGGCCCTTTTTCGGAAAGAAAGATGATATGATGAGTTTCTAAGAAAACTCCGTCGGGTGTTTCAAAACCCTTCGCACCGCAGTGTTCACATTTACCGTCAGCCCTATCTAAAACTGATTTGCGCACAACAGCACTACGCTCATAAGCGACACCGACGACCTCTCGAACATCTCTCTGCTCATTTGTGACGAAAGAAAACTGATCTACAAAATCACTTTTGTGAAGTTTGTAGCGATTGTAGTCATAGATAGAATTATTACGCGGTACGAAATCGTCCGATTTGCAAAATTCGACGTTTTCCACTCGAAACCGGATGTTGAGGATGTTGCTTGGCTCGGATTCTCTTAACACCCGCGAGTCTCCACCAGCTTGTTGAATCTCCGTCAACATGGAATCGAACCAACCTTTTTTCTTGAACACGTCAACTGCTGTCTTAGCTTGCTTGTCGCTCAGGAACTCAGCAGCTTTAATCGTCGCAACAAAGCGGCGGCGGCTGTCGGGTTGTATTGTAAATAGTCTTAGATCAAACGACGTACCTATTCTTTCGAGACGCGAAGATGAGGCGTTTACACCTTGTGTAAAGCCGCATCTCCACCCCTCACTTTCCCATTCGTGACGAAAAAGCCATTCTTCGTAGCCGAATCCAAATTTGACGCAGTGGGATTTCTTTTCCAATTTCGCAGCCTCCCCGGTAGGACGCTGCCAATTTCGAGAGTTGAAGCAAATACGACTCGTAAAGCAGCCGATATGTACCATATTCATTTTTTTTCCTTTCGTGAGGTGACCCCTATAGGAACGCAAAGCCTACCTTAGGGGTGCTTCTATTGTCGGGTAGCATCTGATAACGTCTTTTATCAGATATAATATTTACCGCCAAATACGGCGGATTTTTGGGACCTAGCGCCACTGCCGCTGTTCCGTAATTTGTAATTGTGTAATTTACATAAATTACATCTTGCATAGGCCTCCCGATCTGATAAACGTGGAGAAATAAATTTGGAGTGTTTGTGGCGGTCTTTTTGAATCTCTTTACAAAGAAAACCTGGGATGAGTTTAAGCAAAATGGAAGCTCCGTCAGTGGCTTTCCTAAAACTCGATTAGGTTGGGCAAAGAAAGTAAAGGTTGGAGACTATCTCGTCTGTTATATCGGCGACGAGGGTTTTAGCCGCCTAGTGGGAATGCTTGAGGTAGCAAGCGAATGCTACGAGGATCACACGACTATTATTTGGAGAAAAGAAATATACCCGATCAGGTTTAAGGTCAAAATACTTGTTGAGCTGAAGGAAGAACAGTACATCCCCATTAAATCAATCTTGGACGAGCTAGAGTGTTACCAAACGCTGAAGAATAAGAATCGGTGGAGCATCATTGTTCGGGGTAGCCTGCTTTGTTTCTCGGAAAAAGACGCCATATTTCTAATAAAAACGTTAACTGGGGCAAGCTCGGGCAAACGAACGCCCGCTACTCCATCCGCGCCGAGAAAGCAGCTGATAAAAAATCAGATCCTGAGTTTGAATGAGCTAAAGGATGTGATTTCGGGTGAGACCTTTAAAAAAATTCAAGAGCAATTGGCTCGTGAATACATCAGTTAGTGGTTAGTGAGCATCAAGGAAAGGAGCAGATTACTTTTCACATATTTACTGCTGCTTCGTAGGGCGCAGGCCTGAAACTATGGGAAATTATCGCTTAAGGTGTTCGCGTCTATCCCCAAATGGGCTTCACTATGATGGTAGGCAAAAAGCCGGATCCAATAGAACGATGATTTCATCGACTCTACAATCCATTCAAGGTCAGGGACTCGAAGTAGCATCGCTCCCCTTCGCACCTCCACCAAACCCTGATTTTCTTGAATTGTTCCAATTCAATCCCTCCGGCATCGCGGTTGTTGCCGATCAGGCATTGATAACTCCCCAGCATTTCTTGGAAGAGGTAGATGGAGGCAGCGTTTGCGAGTGGATGTTTGTCCTTAAAAACTTGCTCGATTCGCTTGCATGACTTTTCGAGAGATGCCAGATCCTGGTCTTCGGGCGAAAACGTCTCTCCAAATATGTCGAGTTCGATGCGTGCCTTCGACTGGTCTGCCAACACCATGAGGAGGTTGGATACTTCGCTATCGTGAAGAACCGTGTCGATACTCATGCTATTTTCGAAGGCTTTGCTTTGTTGCTTTTTCAAACTGTAGGAGTAGTTGTTAGTGGTATTTTCGCGCTTGTACTTGATGAACGGAAAATGGGGAGCTGCTTTGAGCCCGATACCACCTTCGAAGATCGTTTTGTCGGATTCACCGGACGCTACGGTCAATTTGCCGTCTAAGGTAGCAACCACTTTCAAGGTGACGCACTTGCCGTCGATGACAGCTTTTCCGCTGTTTGTGTCGCAATTTTCCATCAATGAGAAGTACTTTGATTCATCGTCAGGTGACCCATCGTCCTTGGTGGCTGGCGGATTCGGGTTTTGCCCTTTCTCGTTGTCCTTGCTTCCACACGAAATTGCAAGGACCAGAAGTGCCATGCTGCACAACATTCGTTTCATATAATTTTCTCCTCTGATTGTTTAAACTAGGTGAGCTTTTTCAGGGTATCTCTGACGGATTCGATAGCCTCGATATCCCTGTCTTGCAGGATATTCACAATATCAATAAGAGCCTCTAGCTTACGTTTCCCGGTGCGCAAGCTCTGCTTACAAAGTTCAAAAAAACGTCCCCGAGATTTGGTTGTTAGAGGCTCAAAAGAAGCCAAGATAGTTCGTTGCCAATCTGATAATTTCGGTTCGCTTTCCCCCTCGACTTCTTCGGGGTTAACGCCCTCAAGATATTCAACAAATTCAGTGACAGACATTTGCTTTAAATTTCCTAGCTTTGCTAGGTAGTCGACGGCATTTATGAACTTTGGGTAGGGTACTTTGTCTGATTTTACGTAAGAAAATTTCTGTGAGCTGATATCAATTTTCTTCGCAACCTCCTTTGCCTGAATGTTGTTTCTATACTCATAGTCCTTGAGATAGCTGCTCAAGCGCCTTTGAAATTTTAGCTGCTGATGTTCCGTTAGGAACGGCTTTACAACTTTGTTAGACATCCCAATTCAATCCCCCAGCCGGTTTTACCAGCATCCTTTTAATAACTTTGCAAAATTTTCTTGATCCACTGTCTGCCTATTGAAAGTAGCGAAATCTAATACGATAGACAACAATAAATGTTGTTGACACAACATTTATTGTTGTCTATCCAAGAGTCGTATAGGCACCACTAAACCACTTAGATCGGAGCTAGATGTGCTAGGCATAACAGATGATTACGGAAAACCCCCGTTTTGGGGACGCAACATTAAATGGCAGGTATCCCTCCTAATTGTGCTCGGCGGGATAACAAAACCCTCCTTCGGCGATGATCGCCGAGTTACAACCAACGAGGGAAACGCTTATAGCTCCTCACTCGATGTCAAAGTGCCCACCAATGTCCCCATTCCCCCAGAATGGAAGAAGCTCATTGATCCAACGACAGATGAGTTCTGGAACGAGGGAAATTTCAAGCCAGACACTGGTTTTGTTCTGTGGGCGAAAAATCCTACTATCGAAAATGCAAAGCTCTATCTCATTCGCATGAACGCGAAGCGCGATCGCTTACAGATCATGCAAAAGCAACAGGAGCAAGCAAACAAAGACTTGATCAAGCTTGGAGTCATCGCCAACGACTATGACTTTCTAGCTCAAGCGACAAGATCAGACTCAAAAATAGCGCTGTCGTCCATCAACGATACGCAGATCTTTTTCCTCTTCACCCCCACTTGCCCCCACTGCAAGCGCCAAGGTCAAATCCTTTCCGGTCAGCCTAACGTCACGCCCATGCAGATTGGTGGTCAAGAGCTTCTTCACTTTCCAAGTCTTCCGCAGTCAGTTTGGGCAACCAAGGATGATATCGACCGCTATGCAAAAGACAAGGTGGTTCCCGTCCTCCTGATCTACGACCGGAAAACTAACAATATGGTTTCAATCAAGGGCGTACACACGCTCCAGGAGATCGATAAGATCGCAAAACATCTTAAAACGGAGGTTGCAAAACATGAGTAACGAGTGGGTTCGAGAGTTTACGCCTATTGAAAGGCAATCATCCATGGATCTTGAGAAGGTCGTCAATTCGTTTGAGTGGCTCATCTACGCAGGGTCAGGGCTCATAGCCATAGTCCTTTTCGTAGTAGCAGCAAATCGCAGTAAGGAAGGCGATACCGTGGGTGCCTTTCTGGCGTCTGTTGGGGCCGTGCTGAGTGCAACGGCTCCCATTATCGCAAAAAGCTTTTCCATTGGAGGTTAGTCATGAAGAAGTTTGTAGCCATCATTTCATCTTTCACAGTTTCCGCAATCGCAAAGGCAGTGGGATCAGGGGATTTTACTGTCGCTGACCCCACGAATGGCATCTTTGGAACAGACTCCAAAGTCTCCCAGATGATGCACACAGCAGAATGGATTATCAAGGGGGGTGCTGGGCTCTTTGCCATCAGTTGCTTTGTTTCTGCTGGAAACCTTGCCCGCCAAGGTCAGTACGGACGTGCTGGTGGAGCTGTTATCGGGGGAATTATCGCTTCGATCGGTGCTTATCTTGTTCATCTTTCTCAAAGTTAGGAGGTAGTCATGGTGAACTATGGGCAAAACAAAGAATTTCAAATAGCGATCGAAAATGTCGATTTCTACCCTGAAATTGCCGGGGTGAAAGTCTCAAACTTTCCCATTATTGCGGCATTTTCGATCGTTCCTCTCTGGTTCAACCAATTTGGCTTGTCGATAGTCACACTCTTCTCGCTCATCGCGTTCTACTACCGTGCGGGACGTCTGGAAGATGAGGGCAAGCCCATCTTTCTCAATGCAACGATTGTGAGAGCCTCGAAGGCCCTTCCCCATAGGCTACGCACAGTTCTTTTGCCGTCTTTTGCACACATTAGAACTCATAAAAACCAATTTAGGAGGTAAGTCCATGTTCAATAAGTATCTCGATCAACTTGCTGACTTAAAGCACAAGGAATCAATCTGGAAAGTTGTGTCCGCAGGTCTAGCTGTGATCGTTGTAGTGCTGGCGTTTGCACTCTCGATATTGAGCTATCAGCTCGTCTCAAATATCGATCGCGTTCGCTACATTCTCTCTCCCGGCATCCAAACCCTGACTACTGTCAGACCTGGTCAGCTTAGCGAAGATTACATCGAGCAGAGTTTCCTCCATGTTGTAGAAAAGCTAAATGCATGGTCCTACGAGAGCATCAAGGACAACTACAGGGTTCTTTTCGATGGCTTCTACACCTCAGACCTAAAAACCCGTACACAGGCTAATCTCAAAGCTCAGAGCTACTTTGAAGATGCTGAGAAACGCAAATTGATCTCGTTGTGGTCACCAACCATAACCGATTCCGAATTCCATTGGTGTGGGAATGTCCCAGCAAGAAAAGAGATCAAAGGTGTTGCTTGCGGCATAGTAACTGGCAAACGAAGGCTATTTGCCGATCACAATATCCCTGTAAGCGAAGAGAACATCAGCTACCTCATATATGCGGTAAACGTTGCGCCAACCCCCACTAACTTCTTTGCGGTGCAAATAACACGCTTGAAGCGAGGTCCGCTTGCTGTCCTAAAAGCTGAACTAGAAAGCTCACTAAAAGAGGGCGTCCTGCCTTCAGAGGAGAATAGCCATGAAGATCAATAAACTCTTGTTGCTTTTGATTTCCGCGCCTTGTTTCGGTGAGGTTTTCTATTATGGAGACCACTACCTGACCATTGATTTGAGGTCGGATCAATCCAGCATTCTCAAGTTTGAAAAAGTGCCTTTATCGTCGTCCTGCCAACCAGGTTTCTTGCACTTTGAGCCACTTGACCAAAAAACTCTTGATATCGGTGAACAACAACGAGTTCAAGAAACTGTGGCAAGCGAAGCAGAAAAGGATGCGACAGTTAGCCAGCTCATTCGGGTTACACCTCAGGAAAAAGGAGGGGTAGTCACCTGCTCCTTTACCTTGGCTGGTGGTAGTGAAGTCCCAGTGCGTTTCAACCTAACTGAGGGCATTGCAAGACCTCTTATTGATCTTCGCCCGTTAGCTGAAAAATTCAGTTCGCCGCAAGATAACAACGACCTGGGCCNNGGCCTGTTGCAATCCTTGGTCAAAGGCGACTCGATTTACCTGCATGATATTACAAAGGACTTCGATACTTGTTCGACGCACGGGAGTTCCACTTCAAGGGACTGCCGGCATCTCTCGTTTTCGACCGCTATTGCTGACTATCAATTGACGTATGTCGGCACAGACATGGCCACTAAAGCTTGGACCGTGACCGTTACCCCAAAAGAGCAAGTTGCATTTGCTAGGATCGCTGACCTGAAAGCCAAGCATGGCAGCAATATCCTCTACTCGGCCATCACTCCACAGAAGGACCGGTATGAGAAAGATGAACAGCTTAAGCATTTCATAATATCCAAAGCCCAAGTGACGCAACTTGAACTCCTGGAGGTACTCCCATGAAAATTGCCTACTACTACTTGCTCATCGTTTCGGCAGAGGCATTTGCAACGCAAAGTTCTCTAAATTCTCTCGCTGGCGATCGGAACACAGCACCTATTCAAAGCCAGTCAAACGACGTTCCAGGAGATAAGGTTGTTCCACCTATGGATGGGTCAAAAATCGACGATATCGTCACCAAAGCTCAAGCAGCATGGAAAGAGGAGCAAGAAAAGACTTCCCGGGAAGCAACAGATCAAGAACAGATCAAAGAAAATGCGGATATTCCAACAACTCTTCCCAAAACAGTGAAAGATGCACGGGAAGATTCCCCACCACCAAAGCTTGTGCCTATGAGCGACCTTGTTCGCCCCATACAAAGGCCGAGGTTAACCACGAAAGTGGTTCGATTTGAACGTCCGTCTGGTGAAGCCATAACGGTTTTCAAATCGAACATTGAACAGCTTCAAGAGGAAACTATCACCCTTCCGTCTGGTGCTCACGCATTTGGTCGGGTGAAATTCGGCGAAGAGGTCACTGCGAACAACAAGACGGAAGTCTTGGTGGAGTTGGACTACGCGTTCCTTGGGCCAAACCGATCCGTGGTCGAGCTGAATGGATGCACTGTTTGGGTGAGTGTCGATTCGAATTTTCACACTCAGAAGATCAAAGGTTCGATGCAGGACATGACATGCACCATGCCATCCGGTCGAGTATTTACCATAACCATAGGTGGACCATTGGTAGATGTCGCAAGCGGTTATGCTGGTGTTGAATCGGACCTAATCATGAAAGGACCCGCAAAAGCAGCGGCGTTCAATTTTCTTGCTGAGATCACCAAAGCCTACGGACTAGCCACGGCAGCGGCACAAACACGTACTGATGTTGTTGGTGGAGATCGCTACTCAGACAAGGCTACCAACGTAACAGGCGACAAAAAAGCTTACATAGAAGGCAAGGTACTGGAGGCGAACGGTGACTTCCTAAAGTACATCGCATCGTTCTTCGAGTCCTTACAACCAACATTGGCGCTCCCTCCAGGAACCAAGGTTCATCTGATAAATCGCTTTAACGTGAAAATCCCAAAAGCGTTCTTCAAAAAAGGAGCATCCCATGGCTAGGCTCATATTTTTCCTCCTCCCTGTAACACTTGCATATGGCTGCGCACTAACGGTTCCTGAAGGAACCAAGGTCCTGCTCGATGACATCAGCCGTGACAAGGCAGGGCAACGCAATCAAGCAGACAATTTTGTGGGGAAACCCGTCTTCCTGAAGGTCCGTGCATACCCCCGTGTCGAAGGTGCAAACATCTACGGCAAGCACTGGATTCTCATGAAAACAGGCAACGAAAAAATCGACCTAGATCCGCTCTTGAACGAAATCAACAACGAGAGGTGAAGCAAATGTATTCAAAGCTTGAATCTTCGAAAAAAGAACAACGCAAAGCAATAACGCTGCCGCCATCGGTCTCGGAAACATATGTAGGTCTACGTGCCCACCTTGGGGAGGGTATCTACCTACTCGAAAATGGGGACCTTGGGATCACATTTGCGGTTGAAGGGATTTATGACGAGGTGCTGACGGAAAACGACCTCTATGCGGCGTTCTCACCTTACGCCAAGTTTCTTGGTGCTGTGAGCAAGGGGATTCCTCCACACAAGGAAAACGCGTCGACTGTTGTACAAATTATTTGCTCCCAACGAGTGATTGAAAAGGCACCAGCTTTGAGCGGGGCCAGCGCTGGTGCTGGTGCCATCATCCAGCACGAAATCGGCAGCCTCTTCTCCAGCGGATTGATTCGTAGGAACTTCTACCTGACCGTCAGATGGACTCCAGAACACAAGCCCCTTAACTTGGGCCGTGCCTTAACGATATTCAAGCAGGCTGTCGCTCTGAGCTCTGAAAACTCCATCGCAGCGGCTTCAGAGCTTGAAACTCAACGTTCCTATTTCGCCAAGGAACTTAAGCGAGCACTGCTTGAATCAAGCCTTAAGGCTAAGGTTCTTGAAGAACAGGAGCTGATCGCCTACTACAATTCCGTCTTTCATCGCGGGCTGGCACAACCCTACAAGCTCAAATTCGAAGAGCTTGAACCCGCATGGACAAGCATCATAAGCCCTGCTTGCCAAGGAACTCCACACGGCTTTACTTACGACAACGGGAATATCTCGATCTTTACTTTTTCCGAACTGCCCCCCGTCTTCGCTTTGGGGAGGTTTCGGCAGTTTCTCGACAGTCTGCCCCTGAAGACTTTTGACGCTTGCTGGACCATATCGGCAGGTCAAAAAAATCCAGGAGCTGAACACATCTTCAAAAAGATGTTTTTTTCACAAGGGCCAGCAAATCGAAAAAAGTACCAAGACCTCGTTTCCTTCGAGGAAGGATGCAGTTCCACAAATCCTAGCACCAAGATGTCATTTAAACTGATTTCCTACGATCTCACTGAAGACCTAGAAGCGAGGGTTTTTTCGACCGCTGTGGACTATCTCGGATGTCCAATTATCCGCGAAACTCAGATCGCATCACATTTGATCGCTTCTTCTTTACCGATGAATTGCAGCGCAGCAGAACACAACATCATCGGTCGCTTTAAGACCGTCTTGCTGGATCGTGCGCTCTGTTTTGCCCCCCTGTACACGACAGACACAGACTCCGCAGGTGAAAGGCAATGGGTCGCCCGCAATGGTGAACCCATCAAACTCGATGTCTTCGGCAGTGGCGGCAATAATCACCTTTGCGTCTTAGGAAACAGCGAATCTGGCAAGTCTTGTCTGATTTCGCAGTTTCTTATCGAGTTCGTCTGGCGCTTTGAAACCGGGGTAATCCGCATCATTGACCGGAAGACGAGCTACAACAAAATTTGCGACCTATTCGGAGGCAAGATCGTTTCATTTAGTGAAAGCGAGTTGAAGAAAAACCCGTATTCTCCGTTCGCTTTTGAAAGCTGGGACGATGATGACATTTCCAACACTGTTGTTTTTTTGCAAAATGCGATCGTTCAACTTAACCCAGAGGCCGTGATCACGGGCCTTCACACCGAAATTCTCACCGAATCCATCAAGCTTGCCGCGAATGATCACGAGAAGAACAAGCAGTATGCGGGTGTGGCTTCCGATGAGGTTAGCCCGCATGTCACATGGATAGACATCAAGAAGAAGCTACCCACCGCTGCTGATGCAAAAGGTTCTGAAAATTCCCTCGTAATGACTGCCTTAGATGAAATCAGACGCTGGACAGTGAGCTTCGATAAGACGGGACAATTCGGATTTCTTTTTTGCCAATACGAGAAAAGCGATAGCCAGTCAGAAGGCGCACGCATTGTGGTCTATGACCTCGATGGAATCAGCGATCCATGACTGCAAGTCATTGCTTCACAGCTTGCCTTCCTTAAGGTTAGTCGAGACCTCAAAAAGCTGCCCAGAAGCGATCGTAAGCTGATTGTTTTTGAAGAATTAGGAATTCTCATCAACTCCGAAAGTGCCACCTCCAGCGCATTAGCCACGGCTTTCATTAGGAATGTCGTAAAAACAGCGCGCAAGATTGGTGCTCAAGCAATCGGCATTACTAACGAGTTGGATGACTTCATCCGCTCCGAGGCTGGAAAGACATTCTGGAAAATTGCGACTCAAAAGCTCTTTCTTCCTCAATCCGATGCCGCAAAACAAGACATCGAAACGGAGCTAGGCAAAGAGCTTTCCCCTGCTGATATCGACATCATCAAAGATCTTGTTATCAAGAAGGGCTTCTACTCACAGGCTTATCTCATCTCACAAAAAATGAAGTTCAAAGGTTCTTTCCTGATCCCTCTTAGTGCCTTGATGTTTGCAATCGTCTCTACGGATCCAAACATCGAGCAAATTTACAACCGTCTGCGAGAACAAGGAATGCCTCCTGCTCTCGCAATCGAAACCATGGCCAGAGACTACCCATTTGGAATTCAGTCCAAAAAATAGGAGCGACTTATGCGTTTTTCTATCATCGCAACCTTACTGATCAGCTCTACCCTCATGGCGGATACCATCGGGACTTACTACGGCCAAACTCTGGTCCGACCCTTCGGGTATATGTCACCGAGACCTCCAACCGGTGCAAATCAGGTTGATCTCGGGGACATCAAAATTCAATTCAGCGCTCGCCAAGTCTGTGGCTACACCGATTGGTCTACTGCTGTAATCGGTTTGCCAAAACAGATCCTGTCCGGGAAATACTGGAACGACGTAGGGCAACAGATAAAACGGAAAGCAATTGATTCGATTTTGGCCATTAGCGGCGCTTTACCATCCATGCTCGCATGTTCTGCAAGTCCAACCTTTTGCGCAATTCTCAATCGAGCGGAAGCGTTGGCGCAAGCAAACCTCAAATTCACTTTCGATAGTTGCCAGATGCTCGAAGGGCTATCTGATACAACCAAGGCCCACTTTGGACCTTTAGCAAGCTGTGTGCAGGCTCAAGTGCAGGGAGGAATGAACCAATCGCAAGCTCTTGATTTTTGCTCAGTGGGTGATCACGACCCGGAAGGGGTTTCCTCTAAGCAAAAAATCAAAGAGGCTGAAAAAGGTTCAAGGGATCCATATAAGAGCGACAAACTCACAGAACGTCTTTGTCAGGAACGAAACAGTTCCCGCTACCGCTCTTCCTCGCACGCTTACACTGTTACGGAGCATAGCTGTGCTTGGATCAAAAGCTTCCTGCCTGGAATCAGCGTCGAAGCAAGCGCAAAGTTCAGACACGGAGGTACGTTCTCCAATTCACCAGCAGAGGATACCTACGATAACTCGAGCGAAAAAGTCTCAAACTTCATAGTTGAACTGCTCAATCTGATGCACGATATCCGGTACGGAAAAGGTGACTTTGCTTTACGTGGCCCGCAACCTCGACACTTGGTAATTGCTCACGAAAAGGTCAAGAAGCTTCTAGGACAACGCCCTGACGGAAGGTTACTCGGCATTTGCTATGAAACCGATGGGTCTCGTTGCGAAAATGACATCTCAAAACTGCCTCCCGTGTACAAATTCTCTGGTGGAAAAGCGCTTCCTGGTCTCCTTATTTCACCCGCAACCTTGTATGAGATTGTCGAAATCGTCCCCAAGAATTCCAAGCCTTCTGATGAATACAAAAAGGAAATGTCTCGCATAGCATTGGCTATCGAGCCCCTTGTTCGTTCAGTCTCATACACGACCACCCAAGACGTTCTCAAAGATTCACTGTCAAGGCTTCGACGGACTTGTAATGACCCAGATTTTCAAAGCCAGCCCGCAAAGGAAGACTGTCATGCAAGGCTTGAAAGCCTGAAGCAGGATCAAGACAATTTAAAAGCTCGCAATGAAAGCGACCGCGAACACCTACTCGCGCAGATNNCCTCGCAGATGCAGTTTTATAGCGAGGTTGCGAAGCTCAAGGGCGCACAGGTCAAATTTGACGAAAGAAATGCACAGAAATCGTTCAGTGAATTTCCCACCCCTCAAGAAGCGAAGTGATGTCATGAATGGATATCAAATTGTTCACGAAACTTGGCTAACGCGCTTTGTCTCATCTTACGGAGACAAGGCCCTTCAAGTGATCTCAAGTGAGATCTATGGATCTGGAATTTTCAAATTAGCTCTGCTCTCTTGCGCAACCCTCTCCCTTTTATCGATCGCCTGGTCTTTGCAATATAAGCAATTTTCAAAAAAAGGCCCCTTTTTCTTCTTAGCATTCACACTTCTCTATCCGGCAAATGGTCGACCTATTGGCTATATAACAGTCAATGCCCTTGGACAGGCAATTTCTGGAATTTTCGAAAACGCTGTCAATCGCATTGTTTCAAATGCTGAAACAATTTCGGAAAGTTCGAACATCCCTCCAGGGATGGTTCTTGAGATGGTAACCGCAGCCGCAACGAGCAAAATTGAGAATCCTGAGACAAGGGCGCTTATCTATGGATTTGTCGTCAACTGCCTACCGAATGCGCTGACAAATTCCGGTGAAAAAGCCAGTTTTGATGATCTCTTTGATTTTGAATCAACTTTCAAAACCGATAGCGCAACGGGAGGACAAATCCTTTCCTTCAAGGAGAGAAAGCTCGACGAAAGAGCCCTCCAAAACGACAACGCCTATGCAAGTTTTAGGGAGGGAAAGAACTGCTTTCAAGGGTTGTCAGATATGCGGACATCTTTAGCTCATGAGCTTGGAGAGAAGCCCAACAATATCACCGATCGAGTCATTGGTGGGTCGCGAGAAAAAGGGGAAGAAGTCACCACGGAAAAATGGTTCAAAAACTGGGAAAGAGCGAGCTCACCTTTCAAGAATCTGGCGATGAACTTGAAGATGGCTCATGCCGCAAGCTACGAAAAATCCAAGCTTATTGCAGAGCATGGATGGGATTTCAACGATCTTTCAGGCAACTGGTGGCAAGGAACTCAGACCGATGCAAGCTTGCGAGAGATGGTCATCGGAATGGACAGCATCTCCGCAGAAGCGGGCTATCGTCTTTCGGATGTAAAGAATCTTGTTTCCAACGTTACTGGCTCACGATGGTCATTTACCCTAGGTGCTTCAATCAAAGATCTGAAAGAGCGCATCGAGTTGGTTCCTTACTATGTTGCGACGATTCAACTTTTACTTAAGATTTTATGCCCGATTTTCCTGCTTACTTTGTTGTTTCAGACCCTGCGCTTCTTCTTCATGTGGAGTGGAGCATGGATTGCGTCTTTGCTGTTCCCAGCGATCATCAGCGCTTCCAGAGCCATCCATAACTCGATCATTCTCTCCAAACTTGGCATTGAAAAGTTAACTTCAACGAGCGGGAATAACGCCCTCGCCTACGGAGTTGATATCTCGCAAGCAAAGGAGCTGCTTAGTGACTTCGTTCCCCTCGCATACGCCATGATTGAGCAGGAACTCAAAGTCATCGAAGTACTTTCTGGGGCTATTCTTCTAGGCTCATGGATAGCCGGTGGTGGTGCCAATGGTTTTGTGTCCTGGATCTCCAACAGCGTTCAGGGAACGCTGACCAGCGGTGCTGTTGGAAAAGCTGCCTCAGCAGTTGGTGGAATGCCTGTTGCTCGAAATCTCGCAATAGGTGCAGCTGTGGGTGGCCCTGTTCTCGCAGCAGGATCAGCGGCTTTCGCTGTTGTGAACCACCTTAGACAAAACCCAGAGATACCCAAGCACTTCAACCAAATGTTTACAAAAAGGGGTGAGTCATGAAGAACACTTATTTCATCGTTCTATTCCTTCTGAATCAAACTTCCTTTGCTTTCAATCAAAAGGATCTCGAAGACATTCTTGCAGTTGAAGATCTAAAGGCCTTGCAACAGATCATTCTGAGCACTTCTGCATCATGCTTGGACAGGATCGTCACTAACCAAGGAGATCTTGCCTTTGCGAAAAACGAATTGATGGAAGTTGCCAAAGGTCTTGCTGAAGTTATTAGTGAATCTGTTCTCACGCTGGCTTTGAAAAAGGATTACCCAACGGCCTGCCATGTCCTCTCAAAGGGACTTTTGAATGATATCGAAGCTAGTCAGAACTCTCGGTCTAAGTGCATCATCCACGACCCGGTCTTTGGTGGATGTATCTATAGGCAGGAACAGCAATATCCGGTCTACAGCTACTATTGGCCGAAATACTTCATCGAAGTTGCTCAGAAGGGGAATGATCCCTTTCCAGCATTTGCAGATGGCAACAAACTCTATGCTGCCAATCGAAAACTTGCGAATGAGCTTGCTGGATTTGTGGACCTTAAGGGTCCTTATGAACTCGCAGGCATGGTCGTTCTCGGCTCACCACTCGTACGCGCCGGTACTTCTGCTGTGATGGGGCAGGGATTTGACCTAAATACGACAAGAGACGAAGTGGAGAAAAGCGTTGCCACCGCTGTACTGACGCCTTTTGAAAAGCTGCGCATCAGAGCCAATCAGACTCCTGATCAGACCAGTTACGAAGTAAACGTCTGGCCTGTCGGACTCTCAGCAACAATAGCTCAGAAACTCACCGTTTGCGCTGAAGGTGGATTTAAATGGGCAATACCTGGCGTTCCCATGACTTGTCCGATTGCCATGAGCAAGGATGCTTGGGCCTATTGGGATTCGGGAATGATCGATTACATCAATCCCAGTGCGATTCGTGGAATTGTAGCAGCCACCAACCCAGTCACTTGTATTGGTGATAATTTGGCCAGTGTAGCTTTTGATGAGTACGGCCCAAAAGAAAGCACCGGAACCCGCGAAGATGCTTCGGACAAAGATAAAAAGACCGGAATGCTCTCTAACCTTCCCTCAAGTTTTCGTGGAATGGGAATGTGCTCTTTCCCCATTCTTGGTAAAGCTGAAGCAATGGCCAACCAAATGTTGAAGGCCGGAGATTCATTTAAAGGCCCCTGGTGTTCACTCTGGGGACCAGTTGTCCCACGCATGTCTACTCACGTGCAAAACACTGACTTCGGATTTCCTGCTGCGGCGCTCAAATTCAAGCTCTTCGCTCACGATATGTTCGGCATTCCTCGCGGCGCAAAGGAACGTTGGTCTTTGGCGTACCCTTGGGAAGAGCAAGTATCCGAAGCCTTCATAGATAGCTTTGGAACGCTAGCAGATGTTCTCGAAAAGGCTGGCATCAAGAAGGTTTCCTCGGAATATACCAAAGCTTTAGGAGACGGCAGATCGCTGATGCTTATGCCTCCGGGCGATCCACGGATGCTCGATGTATTCAGCACGACACAGATCGCAAGGGACTCGAAGAATTTTGCTCGCGAGATTATCTATCTCGCGGCTATGAACCAAACTGCTTCCGAGGCGGAGAGACAGACTCTGAATGCCTTTATCCGCGAAGGCCATCATGAGCGCACAAGTCCTGACGCTGTTCTGGCGCAGCATCGTCGCGATACCCAAGCTGTTATCGATGCTACCGCTCGCGAAAAAGGCGAGCCGGTTTATGTAAAAAAGGTCTATTGCCACGTGAAAGGCGAATCACATGGGCTATTTAACCGTGATGAAGCAACTTTTAATGTGCCCATTGAAGGTTATGGCGATGATAAATTCGAACGGGCGGCGGACCCAAGTCAATGTCATAGAGTTCGGGGCGGGAGTTGCATCGACCGCCATCCAATCACCAGAAAGTGTAGAAGGCCTGAGAGCGTTTTCTACGTGTCTTTGGAAAAATGGGAGGTAAGCCATTACAGGCAAGTCCAAAACCCTAGGCGGTACGTTCTGGACGCTCCTAAATGTGTTTTTGAACAATATCGAACTCCAAGCATCCATCATCGCCACTATACCTGCAAAGAGAGACTCCGTGAAATTGGTCGCGAGGACACCAGAGACCATATCCCGCTACCAGATCCAAATAATCCTGAAGCCACATTAGTTCAAGGCGCAAAGGCAGGGGTTGAGACCGCTTCCGCAGGCCGAGAAGTTGCCACAGCCGCCAGAATTTCAACATGGGTAGGTGCGGAAATTGCCAGAGCAAAATACGAAGACATATCAGGCAAGAGTCTTCTGCCAGGTAAAAAGCGCGTCTACACCATCTTCGAAAAAATCAAATGCGAGCCCAAAACCATAGAGGGTCGACCTGTCTTTAAAAAGAAAATCCCGGGTGGGTGGTATTGGAACAGTTGCAAAGATGCGGTGAAACTTGAAGTTAGAAAGTACTTTCAGACCAAACTACTGCGGCGTGTTTGTGACAAGATTCTAGGCCAAAAGCTTGGTGAACCCTTCAAATAGACAGGAGTCGCATGAGTTTTGACACCACAAGACCTCCAACTCCAGACGAGATGCTCGCTGAGAAGGGGTTTTTAACTAACTTCTGGAAGCGAATTTTCCTCGAAGCGCAGCGACTCAATGCTAGCGATATCCATATCGAATCCCTCAAGAGCGGTCTGCAAGTTCGGCTTCGGGTCAAAGGTTCGCTCATTTCCCCTTTTGAGATCATCCAAGACCGCTCCGAAATGGTGCAGTTTGTCGACAAATTCAAAGAAATTTCTGGACTCGATACCTCGAACAAAAAAGTTCTCCAAGACAGCTCATTTAGCCTCGATTTGACGACCTCAACTTATAGGGTAAGCCTTTCTCCTGGCTTCCAATATGGCGAGTGCGTAGTACTTCGCATCATCAACAACGATGAATTACCATCGCTTGAAAGAATGGCTCTACCTGCCAGTGCTAAAGATGATATGCGGTGGGCTCTAAGCCAAAAACAAGGGCTCTTTCTCGTCACTGGGCCAACCGGTTCGGGAAAGAGTACCACTCTACAGGCTTGCATTGCGGCGATGAGCTATCACGACAAAAAGATCATTTCGATCGAAAACCCACCAGAGCGAATCCTTCCGGGAGTTGTTCACGAGTGCATCACCAGCAGGTTTGGTTGGAAAGAAGCGATTAAAGGAGCCATGCGCGAAGATCCAGATGTAATCCTTGTAGGGGAAATCCGGGACCACGAAAGCGCAAAGCTTGCAGTCGAAGCTTCACAGACCGGTCACCTCGTGCTTTCGACTCTCCATACCAACAACGTTCCCGCAACAATTACCCGGCTTCTCACTTTAGGAATCGAAAAGCACTTGATCGCTGATGCCCTTCTGTTCATTTCCGCTCAACGGTTGCTCAAAGTTCTTTGCGTCCATTGCAAACAATTCGAAGGTGATTTTTGTAAGAAGGGTCAAACTGGTTGCGCCGAATGCCAAGGAACAGGTTACTCAGGCCGGATACCTATTCTCGAATACTGCCTAACCCCTGATCCCGACTTGGTATTCAACTTCGACCATAAGGTCTTTAGCCGAATTTTGCGTCAGGATCTCACCGGCGAAACGAGAAGGCTCATCAAAGAGGGAATTGTGGACCATCGGCTTCTTCCAACGGAAGACACCCAGACGGGTGCCAACGTTTTTCACATCAAACCTAGGGAGACTCGTTCATGAGCAATTATGTCAGAGGCCAAGAAACTTTCACCCAAAAGGTCAACAGTAGCATCAGGAACTTTGTCGGTTTGCTGTTTTTTTCCGTAATCTTCATCGCAATACTGTTTTGCGTTCTGGCTTATGCGCGAGTCCCAACGAGCTTCTGGCTTGCCGAGAAATTCATGTTCAAAGAGGGTATGTCTTACGTCAAGCGGAACGGGCCGATTCACTTTCCGGATGCTGTGGCAGCATTCATTAAATTCTCGCAAAATAACCTCGAAAAGTCACAGCAGATTTTCTTGGAAAACCTCTATTGGTCATTCGGGATAGGAATTCTGTTATTTATAGGACTCTTTGCATTTTTCATTTCACGAGGGCGGGCGATCCGTGGTTCAGACTATCGTCGAGGGTCAGTGCTTATTGAGCCTAAGGAGTTTAATCGCGAGTACCGTCGGCTCATCAAAGACGAAATGAAAGAGATCCGCTGTGACAATAGATCTCTCTTTGGCTCAAAAGGACCATCGTTTAAAGATTTTTGGGGGGTACCATTTATCTGTAGTGCTGATGACATCAAGATCCCCTCTTTCGTCCTCCTCCGTCACTGCGCCATGATTGGGACAACAGGTGTCGGGAAATCTACCCTGATCAAATGGTATCTCGAATACTGTCGTGAAAATGGTGAGAAGGTAATCATCCCCGATATCAATGGCGAGTATGCAGCAGAATTTTTTCGAGAAGGGGATACAATCCTAAGCTTGTTTGATGCCAATACCGCATACTGGGATTTTAAGTCGGAAAACATAGATCCCACCGAATTCGCAAAGTTCCTTGTACCTTCTGGGGATGAACACGGTAAGTTCTGGTGGAAAGGTGCAAGGCAGGTCGTGGGTCAACTCCTGGAGGCCTTCAAGGATCCCAAAGATCTATGGGAAACTCTCAACAATGAAAAGAGCGACATCTCGGATCACCTGACAGGTCTAGCACGCAAAATTGCGGGTAAGGAAGGTACAAGTCAAGCAGCAGGCATCACCGGCACTAGTCTCCTCGATTTTGGCTTTCTGCGCTTTCTTAACAAATGGCCCGAGAGCAAAGGGAACACAACGCCATTTTCAATTTATGACTGGACCCAAAACGATTCACCGAACTGGGTTTTCATCACCTTCAGCGACACCGACAAGGAGATTATCAATCCGCTCTTTAAACTCTGGATCAATACAGCTATCACCGGCCTCTTAAAACGGACAAAGAGCACCGTTCCGCTCAACATCATCATCGACGAGCTTGCGACCCTGGGAAAAATTGAGCTTCTTCCTACAGCGCTTGAGCGTGGACGGAAGTATGGTGGGAAAGTTATCCTAGGCTATCAGAGCGAAAACCAGCTGCTGGACGTCTATGGCAAGGACAGTGCTGGTTCCATTAAGGCAAACACTGGCTCGAAATTCATCTTCCGTTGTCCTGAACCTCATGAGGCGAAGGAACTTTCTGATTTTCTTGGCAGGCAAGAGGTAACGGAGAAAAATATCGGTACATCTTATGGAGCCAAAAACGCCAACGATCGTGAAAATATCAGCGAGCGTGAGTCACTCCGCAATGTGGTGCTCGATAGCGAAATCCGTGATTTGCCGGATGGGCATTTTTACCTAAAGTCCTTGTCCATCAACCCAACAAGGTCGAGGATCAGGAAAAAGAGGTGGGAACGAAGGTATGAAGTAGATTTAAAGATACCGCCTCAAAGTCCGTTCAAAAAAGGTGGGTTGGAGGAGTCAGAACAGGTGTCTGAAAAGAAACTTGTGTTTATGGAAGCGCTAACACCTGACAAATCACTTCTTTTCTAGCCTAAAAATCATGTTAATCCTCGCAGTAACGNNAAAATTGAACTTAAAATTGAACTTTTTGTGCCGCTTTTCGGCGCAAAAAGTAAACAAGAACGACTTGTTAAATGATTTGGCCACCAACTCACTTCGTTCGCGTTAGCTAATCTGTTAGGCCTACCGAATATCTCTAGAACGCAGATAATAAGCACTAAAAAAGATATGTATCAAGTAAGCATTGAGAAGCATAGCAGCTACACGGATCCAAACAGAGTAGCCTAAGTTTGTAGTCCTAGAGAATCCATCACCGCTGCTTTCAATTGAATTGAGCTCATTATCAATTTTTGCAAGAGATTGCCGATCTGCAATTATTTTGGCATCAATAGCTTCTCGTCTTGAAATATGGGTCTTTGGCAAGGTGTTAACAGAGTCCGAATGAGCTGCGATTGAAGCTAATACCAAGTCTCTAGACTTTGATAGACGTTCAAATTGACCTGAACTTTGAATCATATGTGTTGCCAATGATCCATGCATAAAAACTCCCAAACCGACAATGCTTGTCATCAACATGGTAAAAGCGATAGCACGATGGGAAAATTTTTTGGCCATTGCAAAACAACCAGCTGTTATCATTGGTATAAATTCAGAAAACACAGCACTACTTACTGCTGAAAGAGGATTTGGATCGACGGCCGAAAAGAAGACGACGCCCTGGTATACCAAATACAATGTCAACGCAGTTATACATATCATCAAAAGCACCATTCCCGGCGTCGTGCTTAAATGCAAAAGAGTTGACCAATCCAGGATTTTGGGTTGATTCCGACCAAGCTTTTCTTCCAAAGGTCTCGACTCTACTTCTTTCCCTTTAACTGATAACAGGTTGGCTTCTACAGTCATTAATCGTCGCTCTATTGCGTCATGTTTTGTCGCACTTAAATGCAAAAGATCTGACCAACCTGGGCTAGTAGATTGACTTCGGCTTGGGACTTCTTCCGAAGGCTGCGAGTTTACCTGTTTCTTCTTGACTGATAGCAGGCTGGATTCTAAAGCCATTAGACGCCGTTCTACGGCATCATGTTTGAGAATTAATTCATTAAAACCGTTCACTGTTGGAAAGGTTTTAATCCCTTCCCCTTGATCCCCTATCATAGATTTAATCTCCGCTGAGAGGTCTTCTTCAGTGAGTCGGCGCGACGCTAAGTTCAAAATTTTTGTATTGGTAACTCTATCTCGATGGAGCTGGATATGGGCTTTAATTTCATCCGGCCATTTTCCAATTTTCTGATATCGTCCAACCATTTGGTAACTAGAAGAGTGCAAGTCTGCAATTTGCTTTTGAGAAAGACCTTCTGCCTGCAAACGTACAACTTCTTCACCATACTTAATAGGGTCGTTGGTTCGTAAAGTTTGATATGTATCGCTATCACCCAATTTTGATTGCAAATCTGCATAAGATGTTGGCATCATCCCACCTTGATATATATCATCAAATACATTCACCTAGGATTACAGTTGTCTTGCAAGAGATGTATCCATCATACATAAAGTATTTTCTCTTATATGTATAAGTGGGACACAAGTTTGTTTGATTTTTTGCACAAAAAGTAAGCATTAATATTTAACAAAATAGGTGTCTCCATCTTTAGTTCTTCATTTCATTTTACTATACATATATCATACATAGCTATATGTATAGATTCACACACATAACAAAATTTACCAATCCATACATTCAGACATNNATGTCTGAATGTATGGATTGGTATTAAAATACCTAGATGTCTAGATTCTTTTAGTCTATGATAAAAAATTGAAAACATTGTGTGATAGACTTATATAAGCCTATGAAACTTTGGATCAGGATGAAAAATGATGAAGCTTCCTATAAAAATTTCTGCTGTTGCTCAAAAAGGCGGGGGAGGTAAGTCGACGACCATTACGCAATTAGCAACTTGCTACTCATTGTTTGAGCAGAAGGTTCTTGTCATAAACACAGATCAGCATCAGGATTCCGTTGGCGACGTTCTTTCGAAAAGAAATGATCCCAATATCACCTGCATTACTATCTCTAATAAGAATCTGAGGAATGAGCTGAAAAAAGGTTCGCTACTGAGCAACTACGACATTATTTTGATCGATGGCGAAGGCAATATGAATGAATTTAGTCGAGTTGCTCTAGAGGTAAGTGACTTTTTCATATTACCTATGAAACCAAGCCAATTTGATCTTAACTCTTACGCCCGATACATGGGGTCGGTAATTGAGCCGGTTCTTGCAAGTAAAGATCTGAAAGGTGCTGTTCTCATTAATGAGGATCACAAGAAGGTTTCAACACGCGAAACAATAGAGGCAGTCAAAGTATTTGGGATACCGGTCTTCGATATAACTATTCCACACTCTGAATATATTTCCAAGGCTTCAGGAAAAGGTGTCTCTGTCGCCGAGTTCCGTACTAATGATCCTATCGTTGACGTGTATTTCAACTTTATTCAAGAATTGAATCGCTCTTGCGAGATTAAGATACAAAATTTTAAAGTTTCCGAATTTAGAAAACGTGCGCTTATACAAAAAAGTAAAATAGAAAGGGAGAAACATGCCGGAGGACAAAGTAATCAAAAAAAGAACCACAATAGAAGCTCCCGTTCCCAAACATGTGAACTTTGATAGTTCTGATTCAGTCGAAATCACGAATGATGGGGTAGAGAAGAAGAAAAAAAGACAATCTCAACAGAAGACTTTGCGTTTAGATGAAGATTTGTTTCAGGCAGTTAAGCTTGTTGCGAGATCCCTAGACATGACTGAACAGGACTTCATTGTTGAGGCGATAAAAAAAGAAACAAACTTGCATGTAAACAACGCAAAAAAACTAATTGCAGCCCAAATCGCAAGCTTACCATCGCTTTTTGAATGAAGATGCCAAGTCTTGGCCTGGACCTACCTAGAGAAGTTTTCCACGTTTAGTGTCGACGCTAGCCCCCTTCACAAGGTGACTCCCCGATTTTTTCATGCTTCATTTCATGCTTCCGTTTAACCTCTGCGGCGACCTTGAGGAAGCCAAGAGGTTAAAACGGTAATAACGTTAACTACCGTTACCGTTACCGCGAGAGCAGTTTATATGTATCAACCTGATATTATTGGTTTCAGTAAAATTAGAGGGGTACATTTCCCGTGTTAGAGGGGTACATTTCCCGTGTTAGAGGGGTACATTTCTTTTGTCAATAAAATCATATGGTTATAAAAATTTACTCCAATTAGAGGGGTACATTTCTTTTGTCAATAAAATCATATGGTTGAAGATAATTTGACTTAAATTAAGGCAATTATATGGTTTTTCTAGGGTGCATTTTTGGGTGATGGCAAATTAGAGGGGTACATTTCCAGATCTGGTGAAAAATTAGGCGTAGATGCTACTTGGGCAGTGCTTTTTTGTATTTTTTTAAATTACCAATCCTGGCTCTTGTCTGCCCTTTGAATGCTCTTGTAGCAGTCTCATTGATAAATGCTCTTGCATCCCCATAATCTTCGTTGTCAGCCACATGATACAGATGGTTTTTTTCATCTATGGTGTCAAACACTCTTAAGCCGTCATTGCCATCTGCTAACCACCTGTTCCACGCCTTAAGGACGAGATTTTTTGGCAACCCGCATTGATCGCCTATTTTCTCGAGGGTAATTGAATCTATCAAAGCGCCGCCCTCTTCGTAGACACGGCTTCTTTGGGTTACAATTTCACCTACAATTGCCCATTGAAAAGCGGCCTGTTTTCCATGTTCATTGCTCCGACCTACTAGCGGAGGAATTTTCGTAATGGGAGTCAATACAGAACGTTCTTGGGGCATATAATGAGGTCTAAATGCTGCACCTAAAGTGAGCGAAAGTAAGCTTGATTGTCCTCTACCTCGGCGTTCGTTGTACATATACGTCCACAGTCCGCCAATGTAAGTATTCTTAAATTTAAAATTGAGCATTTTGCCAGCGTCAATGATTTCATGGATTTCTGTAATATGTCCGCGTTTGGTGAGTCCCAGAATATCCCCAGCAAGTCTGGATAGACCGCCTTCAATATCTAAAGTCCATTTATCCCCCTCATGTGAGGTACTGAAGTGCCGCCTATGAATTTCGTTAAAAATAAATCGAATAAATTTCTGGCCGGTAAGAGTGGAGAGTTTTCCCATCCTTCGGTTTACTTCGAGAATAGTCTCCAAATTATGGGGTTCTATTCCAGCCAGAACGTTCCCTGAAGAATCTACCCACTTCTGTCCTTCGTTCGTTTCTATTGCTTTGTTTTTTGGTGTCCACAAAACTTTACTCACTTCTAAGTACAAATCATATTTAATCGCAGGCTTGTTTTTCTGTTCACGTTCTAATTTTCTATTTTCTTCAAGCCATAGATCTTTAACCTTATAAGCCCACAAACACAATGCCAAAAAATGCCAAAATTGAAATTGCAGGATGCCGTTCTGAAATAGAAAAAATATGCGCCATTTTTGACAAATTTTGTCCTCTTCAAAAGGCAATTTCCTAATCTGGGAACTATACTTTTTCCCTAAATCACCGAATGGACGAATAAAATCTGCACATTCTTCTCGGTAGATAAGGTTATTATAATCGATATCTGACTTTTTGAGATGAACACCTAGTTTATCGATATGTTCAGCAAGAGACGAACCTAAAAGTTCAACCGCAATTTTCTTGCTGTGTTCGTCACATGATTTGAAATAGTCAAATTGGCGAAGACAATTCAAAGCAAATTTACGGCTGATAAATTTTCCGGTAGCAAATTGTGGAGAGTCCACGGGACTATCAAAAAAAGAAAACATCTGGTTAAGAGAACCCTCAAAGTCCTCATGGCAAGCACTTTCCCATGATTTTTCGTCACAAACAATTTTAACATCATTATCGGTGATTTCGAATTTGATAAATCCCATGTTCACACCTTTTCATAATCATTGGAAGTCAGAACTTGGTTCCGTAAAATTTACTGAATGATTTAATTGCTTTTTAAAATAGCTATCTTTAGAAGATTTTTTGTTCTTTGGAGAGAAACTATTTTTACATTGCTTAAGAGCGTCTATGTCTTTGTCGGAAAGTGGAACTATAACTCCGGTTTCGTTGAAATAACTCAATACCGGAGTCATGTAAGGCCCATAGTTAGCTTTAACGTGTCTCATTTTTATTATTTTTGAATCCGAAAAATCTGAATCTTCCATCCAGGCCTCTTTTTTCACCGTATCTATACTAAGCACAAAACGACATCCATCAACGAGACCTGTTGCTCCTCTGGAGGAGCCTTGGTTTTTATCTTCTTCCTCACTAAAAAGCAGGACGCCACCTATTGAGTCCTTGTTGACGTGATGACTCAATAGAACTGTGGGTGATCCGAAATCGTTGCTTGCAAATCTTTCACACATGGATATGAATTGTGTTGCCTTGATATTGTCAATCTCTCCTTCTTCGGGGATAAATCGGCTAATGGGATCAAGAATTATTAACGAATACCTGACCTCCAACTNNCTTAAGAATTCTTGTATCTGACTTTCGATTTGATCCGTTTCAGAAACGTCTTCTTTAAGAAAATTAGCAGTAAATCCTTGTAGAGGCACTACATCAATATTTTGCAGAACTTTATGAAGCTGATCGTCAGTCAGTCGCAAAGTGTGATACATCTCTTGGAGTCTACGTTGAATCTCTTCAATATCTTCTTCACCGAAAAAATAGAGAATCTTCCCCTCGTTGTCTTTTGGCAAAAGACTGCCTTGAAATGGAATATTTGCAGAAAGACAAAAACATAGTTGTAATAGCAATCTCGTTTTACCGGTGCCGCCTGCCCCGATAATCATTCCAACCTTTCCCCTTGGGATAATTAGAGAACCTTTTGAATCTGTAAGAAGTGCTTTTCTCGCTGGTAGCGTACCTTTTATCCAATCGCAATTATAAGCGGAGAGAGAGATGATTCTTGTTTTAATTTTTCTATTTTGAGTAATGAGATCTGCATTCATAACAGCTTTTTCCAAAGGGTCATCTGCCATTAATGATTCAAATGGAACAGGATTTGTGTCACTCATAGATCTATGCCTTTCAGTAGGTTGATAAGCCATTCATTAAGCATCCCTCTTTGATGAAAATCATTTGCATCGTCTTTTTCATCAAAGAGCATGCGAAAAACGTTGTTCCTAGCAAATTCAATTCCTTTTGCTTGGACAATATTTCTCGCAACTTTTGCTGCAAAGGACTTGCCTTCATGATTGTCATGTACGGCAACAACAATTTTTTGAGAATTTATCAGGCTTGATGTCCATTCGGATTGCCAACCTTGGGAAATTGCGCAAGTTCCAATAATATTTATAGATGGAACTTTTCCAAAAAGATCCGAAGATACTTGATTTAGAGAAAGAAAGTCAGGCTCTCCTTCGCAGATAATTGTGATTTTTGAATCGCTTTTTTTTATTCCAAGTGGAATAATTTTTCCTGATGAATATTGCGCAAGAGATTTAATTGTTTTGCCTGCTATGTTCCAGTTCTTATAGAGGCGACAGCGCCACTGTATTGGAAATTCATACCCTAAGCTCCAAGAAGGAAACAAAAGGCATGTATGATGGTTAAGGTTTTGTAGCGGGAACCATAGTTTGTTCTTGTTCGTAGGATGAGCAAAACCGACTGATGATGGATCAAAACTATAAGAAACGAGCCTTTTAATTGCTAGCGGTGAACTCGATATCTCGCGACATCCGATCTTATAAGCTGTTGCACAGGTAATTCCCCTTGATTCTAGCCAGTTTTTTGCGGAGTCAGATAGTAATGTTTCTTTAAGGATATTCCAAAATTCATACATGAATTTCAGAGAGTCTTCGGAAGGATTAAATTTTAAAGATAGCGCTTTTACGGGTTGCGGAGGGGAATACTTTGCTCGAGTCTTGATATCAGATTTTAGGAATTCGATGGACTGTTTGAAGTCAAGATTTAAAGTGATATTTAGAAGTTCAAACAGGTCGCCTTTTATTCCACAACCGAAGCATTTAAAAAAATCTTTGTAAATTACTAAACTCGGGTTTGCATCACCATTTCGGTGGTGATCTTTGTTGAAACAGTGGAAACTGCTAGTTCCACTGATACGGGGGATTCCTAATCGTGTTTCCGCAAAAACAGCGAGATCGTGTTGCTCTATTATGTTTTGGATTTCTGGTTGTCTAGCCATATCAGATCAAAGTCTTTCTATTTTTAAGCCTTTTGCTTTTGCTAGTCTAATAACTTCCCTCTGGGTGGCAGGAGACATCTTGCTTTTTCTATGCGCCCATCGGTAAACGGTGATCTCGCTAACACCTATTTTTTCGGCAAAAGATCGTCTGCCACCATATGCATTTACAATTTCAGTCCACGGAGCTGGCAATGTCACAGGTTTAGTCATGAGGTTTCCTATCAATATTTTTGCTTCCACTTTTCCTCTTATTCAATTTGATCACATCTTTTATAAAATACAAAATGTATCTTATTAAAAATCATCGCCGTCTATCATTTATCTGAATATACTTGTAAAAACAGGTGGATAAAAATCATCTCTCCTGTTTAAGATCTAGGGATATTTTTTTTCCATTTTCCAGAGAGAATGTCGGTGCAGTCAGATGATCCAAAGCGTTATCTTTTGAGGAATCTTTAAGTGCACGTTGAACTAACTGAGATCTATTATTTGTTATGATCTGAACGTCATATCTGGCTCGAGAAACGGTAACGTAGAAGCTCTCGCGGGAAGCATTAGACTGGGTGAGCGCAATGACTCTATCAGCAGTTTTACCTTGAGATGAGTAGGTGGTGGATATGTGCGCGTAGTCGATGAATTGCGGTGTCTTCAGGTCGATTTGTACCGATTTCCCTGATTGATTCTGCAACACAACCGAGTCCTTATTCAGTTTTTTTACAACTACCTCCTCACGGTTTTCGTGTCCAGCGTGGTTGCGTCGCCATTCGAGTTTGTCCTTTTCGGCAATCTTAATGGTATGCAATTGGTAGACCGAAAGGTTCTCGGTAGCCGGGTTGAAGAAGATCTTCTTAGCGCCGTCTTGGACCTGGACTTTGCCTCGTTCAACCCCGTCGACGACGTATTGCTTGCCGGGGGAAAGCGCCTCCGATTTGGTGTTTGGAACAACAATATCTCCCTTACGAAAGTATTCCGGGCAACGCTTTTGCGCTTCGGTTAGGTCGCGTGCGACAAGGGTTTGCAGCTCGGTTTCTTNNCTCGTAACTGTGCAGTCAGAAGAGCGCGTTCGTGGTTGGTATCCGCTAAGATGAGCGTGTTTTTTCGTTCATCGGGAGTCATTTTTTCATAGGTTTTGACCACTGAATTTATGCGTGCTGAGAGACTCTTTCGCTCTATGATTTTGTCTTTGAGCTGATCGGCTGCCCACTTTATACCCTGTGGCTTTTGAGTGGAGATAGCGGCTACTGTTGCTTTCAGATCTTTGTCCTTTTGCCTGACTGACTCATTCAAATTCGCTACAGCAACACCACCTTTAAGAAGGGCTTTGTACGGGTTTCCCNNACCCTTGTCTGTGTACCCTCCACTTTTTTCAGTAAGTCGTGCATGAGTTTAGTGGAAAATTTGCCAGCTTCATCAACGATAAGTAGGGTCTTCCCAGAAGATGTATCATTCTTTAGGAAAGAATGGACGGTGCTTGAAGATGTTCCGAGTTGTCGTCCTAGAACCGAAGCAGAGCTTGCATCCGGCGCAAGAGCTACAACTCGATATCCGTTTTCAGCTGCCTTTTCCCTGACCTCTTTAAGTGCCCAAGTCTTGCCCGAACCAGCTACGCCGTTCCAGATCAAGAGCTGATCTTTTGATGAAATCGTGGCATCAATGGCCTTTTTTTGATCGCTAGTGAGCCCGGCAATATCGCTCCCCTTTTGCTGATTTTGGCTGTGTATAAGCGATTCAAATTTACCCTTTCCATGGACCGCGATCTTGAGGATTGATGTTTCTTTATTCGCATGGTCGAGTGAAGCTAACAAGCTCGATTCCTTCTTACTGGTGAGTAAATCCAGATCCTGAAGGCCCGCTTTTGCAATATCGCGGCTCGTAGCGCGACCCAGGTTTCGACTCAGGTTCTGCACGATGAGATCTAGCTTTTTGATCACCGACTTGCGCTCAGTTAAGTGATCCCTTGCAAAATTTGCGTCCAACTTTGATCCAAATATGGACCTCTTCCCGAGGCCTTCAGGATGCTTTATACCGCTCTCGCTTGCTTCTTTTTCCCACCTCGATTTGAGGCTTTCCGCCTTGATTTCGGCTTTGATTTGCCGGTCTGTAGTGACGCTAACCCGGTTCATTTTCTGAGTTACCTGTGCTAGTAATCCAGGCTTTAGTTTTTCAAAATCATCACCGGCCATGACCAAATTGTTGCGCTTCATATCCTCGAATAATGCCTTTGCAGAGTTCTCCATCACTTGCTGTCTACGTTTGGAGAAAGTAGCAAGCTGCTGCTCGGAGTAGCCTTTGATCTCAAATGTCCCGTTGGTTTTGACCTCAATGTCATAGCCAATTTTTTGCACAAGTTCAGCCAACTTGTTTTGATAAATTACTCCAGCGAGCTTTGAATGTTGATAAATTGGATCGGTGTGCATTGCACGCCAGTTGTTCTTATCGCGTTGGGTTAGGTTCATAATTACGCAGTGAGTGTGGAGCTGAGGATCACCTTCACGGGAAGTACCGTGGTGAAACTTGGCTCCGATCATGTTGCCAGTTCGTGCAAATTGCCGAGAATCTTTAGCTCCGACACGAGTCCCTGCAAGGCGATCCTCGATGAACTTTACGGCTTCCTCTACTGCCTTTTTGTGGGCATCCAGAAGCTCATTATTTCCACCCACAAGGCAAGCAATGGAGACCGATTTTGGTGCTGAAAAAGTGCAATCAAGAGCAGCTCTATGGCCGGATTTTGATAGACTTTTGATGAGTTGAGCGGATGCCTTTTTGAGGCCCTTCTTCTCTTCAGAACCAAGGGAGAGAAGGGAGATATATTTCCCAACTTCAGCATATAAAACGTGACTTTCCTCGCGAGAAAAGTGCCTCTGATTCTCTGTCGCTTTATCGGCTACCGAAGCGGTAATATACGCTGTTTTTTCACCAGAAAGACCAAGTTTTTCAACCTTTTTGCGAAAGCTTTCCTGAACTCTTTCTAGCTCCTGCTCTGTTAGAGCCTTCGGCTTCACCTGGATCAATTGTTGCGATCCATCGGGGCTAAGTCCCAGCAACAGATTCTCAAAAATTTCGTTATTGAATTCTAATCCAACCCCTAATTCCGTAGCTGCGCGGCCAAAAAACTCTGGTTTTCCAGGCCCATCTTCTGACGAGTAGTAGTCATCTTTTTCAAAATAAGAACCTGCCATTTCTACCGAAACATTGCTCATACTAAGCATCGTTTTTCTCCTCTTCTCGCAGGAAATTAGTGTATTTAAAATGCTGAGCAACTTCTGGAAAAAAGTTGCTCATAAGCTGCTTGAAAACGGTGTGCTTGATCTGCGCAAGATTGTAGGTTTGCTCATTTTCGTGGCTTAACTTATTGCCATTGGTCTTCTCGAAGTGAATCGATTCGAGATCGAATTGAGACTTTGCGGTGGTTGAAATCGTCAGCACATGCGCAACCTGCGCAAAAAATGCAATGTACCTATCGAGGGTACTTTTAAGCTCCGCAACCTGAACCTGTAGGCCTTCGATTTCATCTTTCTGTGCAGCAAATCTTGTCGCGAGCACCTCGTCCACATGCTCGCGAATGTTCTCACGCTCGCGCCCAAGATTGATCCAACGTTCCACCAATGCTCGGTTTGCATCATCGGGAATAAGCTGTGCAAACTCCTTGGCTGATATGTTTATACGTACAGTTCCGCCACGTTTTTCCCTCGTAATCGACACCATTTTCAGCCTCCTAGAAAAGCCCAGGACTTTTACCAGGCATTTTCCTGTTGTTACAGAATGTTGAGATCAAACAACACCAAACTCGATACCAGGAACCATTCTCGGATTTGTCTTCAATAGCCTGTAAATACGCATGAATTTGCCACATCCCGTGGCGTAGTGTGTGAAAAGAGAAAAAACAAAGTTTTTTCTCTGCGCTAGAGCGAAGCCAGCTTTGCTGGCGTAGCGATCTTTCCTAGCGAAAAGTCGAAATCGTCCAATCAAATTCGATTCATGCAGTTCCGCGGGCCATTGTTCCATCGTGGCCTCCCTCCCTGTTGCTAAAAAGTTACCGCCCATGACAACATTTAAAGATAATCAATTTTGCCATTGACGCAACATTTATTGTTGTGTTGAATGATCTTCAGATTGATTAAAAGGAGGTCAATATGAGACAAGATTTTTTCGACACCTATGAACCCCAGGAAAAAGCAGTTCCTAGGTCTTTATCGCTAACAGAGGCTGAGTGGCGTTTGATTGATGCTTATAGGCTGTTTGGAACCAGCAAGAAGGCTCGGGAGATCCCTCTCCAATGGATTCTGAAACAGGCTGTTCTGTCCCACGTACGACATCACAGAGCCTTNNGCCTTTTTCAAAGAACGGGACAAGTGGCTAGCTAAGTTGGCCGAGATCGAGACTGCCGCAGCGACTGCGGAAGGAACAGCCGAATGAAGAAAGCAAATCTACTCCTGCTTGTTTTCTGTACCAGTTGTGGTGGTTTGGACAAGATCACCCAACGTTCTTCTTCCGGCGTGCACCTTCCCTGTGAAATAAGTCTCGGCTATGAGTCCATGCAAACCATTGGCAACCTCGATATCACTCGCTTCGTTGCTCGTGGGTACTCCGAAAGTTGCAAAGACTATCTTGGGGCGAATCTTCAAACGCTGAGATATCGGCTTAATGTTCAAGCCAAGAAATCTGTTGGCACCATTGAAGAAATTTCGCTCGACCGTCGGCAAATTGTCTTATCAGCCTACTCTCTATCCACCGAGAATCTGGTCGTGGACGATATCGATACATCGACCATCGACAATGGTCCTCTGCAAATGGAAGAAATCTGGGTAACCTTCGCCTTCCCGCAAAATTCAGAGAAGGGGCTTTACCCAAGCAAAGTCGGACTAGTGATCACAAACAGAATCTAAGGAGGACCCTATGACTTTCGATACTGCACCACTACTTATCGCCATAGACGACGAACAATTTTATCTCGATGAACTCGGGTACGAACTCCAGGGGCAGAGGGTTGAGTACAAGACTTTCTTAGGCCCTAACGCTTTCGAGGATGGAGCCAAGGAAGCCGACATCAATCGCGCGAAGGTGATTATCGTGGACTACGACTTTCGAACTTGTACCGCAATCGACCGTGATTTGGCTGGGCATATCAGAGAGAAGTATCCTAAGTTCTCTGGAAAGATCGTGTTGCTATCCCTTTTGGATGACTTTCTGAAAGACAATGACGCGGTAGCAAGGTCTTTCGATGGAGTCATCAATAAAAAAGGATTTTCATGGGAGCAAATCGCCTGTTATTTGAACTGACATGCGAATCGGAACGTGGATATCAAAGGAACAAAATTTATATTTGCAACGATACTGATCACATTCGTTCTGATCAGTTATTACTTAATATTTTTTAACAACGTGAAATCAAGTGACCAGAGCGAGATTGATTTTGGTTGCGGAAACATGAAGGTGTTAACGATGGACAACGGAAAACCGAAAAAACATATCTATGTTGTTGAAGGCCTTGTAAAGGGGCATCCTCATTTGTCTTGCCGTATGTGGGATACGTACGACCGAGCTGCTAAGCTTGCTCTACAGATTTTCAACGCTAAGGACCCGTCCTATCAGCCGGTGATTCACTTTATCAATTCGCAAAGTGAAAATGCCGATCCCCTCCGCCCAGCTAAAATCATTTCTGAAGCAGCTGGGACCGACGCTCTAGCGGTTGTTGGCTTTGCCTGGTCAACCATGGCAGGTATTGCGGCTGAACAAGCCAAAAAAGAAAAGGTTCCCTATATCTCGCCAACCGCGGTCATTAAAAGCGTCTTCGACGGGGAATACTCAGTCTCTCTTGGGACTCCTCTCGGTGAAGCCGTCAGAGGATTTAGAAGATTAACCTCGAAATTAGAGGAGCCAGATATCGTTATTGCGGAGGCCACTGATCAAATTCAGGAACGTGAGTACTCTGATGGGGTTAGGGCGCATTACCCTAAAGCGGAATCAATTCAATACCAGGACGCCTTCCCGGTCGATCAGATAATCGCAAGCCTTTCTAAAAGACAGGGGACCAATCATCTTCTCTTCGTTCCTGGCTACACATCAGTAAAGGACGGCATTCGTAAGATCCTCAGCGCGTTCCCAGCGACGACGATTGTTGTTGGACCACAGTGGTCGCACGATCATAGATTGTTAGATTTCGACGGTAGTCTCTACTGCGTCTCGGACTACTTCAATCTCATCAAAAATACCATGCACGACACGGTTACGGATGGATGGCTAAAGGGTGGTGGAGAAATCATCGGTGGATACCTATATTCACTCTTTGATGCTCTGATGTTCACCTTGATGGAACTGGATGATCGGGAAATAAACTCGCGTGAGGTACTTATAAAAAAATTGAAAAATAGTGCTTGGTTTCACGGAACAAAAGGCGATTTGAAAATCGAAAATGGCAAAGTCAAAAAGACAATCTACATTCTTAAGTACGAAAAAGGACTCGGATTCAGGCTCATCGAAGAAGTCTAGCATTGTAAGGATGACAAGACTCTTGTCCTTGAGATTCGCTGGCCTATCGGCGCTTATTTCTATAAGTGCAGCCTTAGTCCTCTTTCTCGCTCAATTCAAATTGGGGATCGTGAGCGATGTCTCAAATTTCCTGATTCTAGGGAAGGACAATCTGACAACGCTCCAGCGAGAGCTGGGCTATGATAGCCTTGTGGGCTACGATTACGCCGAGAAGCATCTGCGTGACAAGTTTGGTTTCGTACAGACATCTGTTCATGAACAATATAGGGCTTCCTGTTTGCTCAGGAGCCAGGTCAATGCGGCAAACGACAGCATTGATGTATGCCTCAACCTTTCCTCAACATACTCGCTCATTAAGCCATTAGAAACCCTTAGAGGCACTAAAATCCTTGTCCTAGAAAAGCCTCATCGCTTTATTGGGGAAACCTTTCTCAATTTCGCAATTGTGATCTTGGGAATCGTATTTCTATTCTCCGTTCTATTTTTATGGGGATACCGTGAGGTTATGAGGCTTGTATTCCACCCTTTCTACGGGGTTTACGAATACCTGAAGGAGAATGATGAATCCAAGGTGGACGTATCTTTGCTCGAAGTAAATGAGCTTTACGACGCCATCAAAGAGCGCTCAAAAATGGAGCTTGATCTCGCCGAACTCGAAAAAAATAGCGCAATATTTAGGGCTATCGCCACAACTACTCAAATGTTGGCTCATGATATTCGCCGTCCTATGGATATGGTCACCAAGTTCGTTCGTCGTGCATCAACCCTATCGAACGAACAGCTCACTACCTATGCAAAAAACAACGCCTCCATCATCGACAAAGCCACAACCGATGCCTATGGAATGCTTGAAGACCTTATAAATTTTTCTCCGGACAAGACTGTCGTTTTTGCTGAAGGCGTTGACTTGGAGGCCTTCTTTTCCGAGGTCACTTCGGAATTCCCAGAGGTAGCCGTTAGAACCGTTGTTAACAGCGCGGCAACCCATACATTCGACCGACTAAAAATGAAGCGCGTTCTCATCAATATCCTGAAGAATGCGGTTGAGGCTACCCACAGTCGGGGTTCTTATTGGATAGAGGCCAGAAACGATCCCAGTGGCCTCCAAATTGAAATTGGCAACTCTGGGTCCTCTATACCCTCCGATCGCCTTACGAAGATCTTTGAGCCATTCTTCACTTCGGGAAAGGCCACTGGTCATGGATTAGGCATGGCCATTGCCAAGAAGTTCACCGAAGATCACGGCGGAGAAATCTGGTGCGAAAGTAACGGCTGCTCTACAAAGGAGGGATCACTAATAAAGCGGAGAGAAGAAGACTACGTTGTGTTTGGGATTCAACTATCCCACCTCAAATAAAAACCTAAAGCTTGAGTTTCCTTAGGAAGTCGATCAATCCCTTGAGCGCACTTTCAAAACTCAAGTGCTTCTCGTGAAATAGTACCGACTTCCAAGCATTACTCAACACAAGCGTATCCAATCCTGCAACAAAGCCTGGTAGATCTGCGGGAATCGCAGTTTTCCGTTCCGCAAATACGTTTGTAATCGCTGATGCTAGGGCTTTTTGGTCTTGTTGCAGTTCCGAAATGCGCCACATGTCATAGACATCTTTTGCTCGTGAATTCGCGCTGCCACGCATGACGAGAGTTTGAAGCTTTTCCGCAAAAATGAATTCTAGTGGATAAACCGACCATGAAACTCTGTAGTTGTCATCTTCCGTGACTGAAGACATTTCTGCTCGTGGGATATTTACCGGCAACTTGATCCCAAATCCTATATCTAGGTGAACACGAGGAAGCTTCTTAATATTCTGATCATCGAGATTTCTGACATCCAACTGGAAGCACAAATCTACTCTCAGGCCTCCATAGTCCCCGGTTGTTTCGATTTCTACAATNNCTGATTCCGTCGCTCAAATCTTTTTGCACTGCCTGAAGAATTAGCTCTCTTGCTTGTTCTTGCGAAAGGCTATGAGCCAAGGCATCAAGGTCGCGAGTAAAGCGATCAGTATCGATTGTCTTAACCAACACGAAACCACCTTTGTAAATCAGGGAGTCCGAGAGCTTTTTAGTGTTCTCAAGCCGCGCAACAAGCCTTTCCAATGCAAACAAAGCGCGCAGGCGATTTGGATCTATTTTTCTTGCCTTCGCTATCACATTGATCTGATGTCCAATCCTACTCATAGATAAATGGCTCCATAGATTTTTGGATGAGGTGTTCCGCCCCTAGAGCTTTCGCACGATCAAGCACCAGAGAGGCGCGTGTCATCGGATTATTTCTGTTTAGAGCTTTCTTGAGTGCGTAGAATGTCTCATTGTAACCAACTTTATCTTTGAAGACTAAGCACTCAACGAGTGTCCGCTCAAGATCGGTGACCAAAATCGGACCATCCTTGAGAATGCCTATGTTCCAGTGTGGGTCGCGCCTTCGAAAAACAGTAATTCCTTCTTTGGTGCTGCGAACATTGAAGTCTACAAGCAACCAGACTGTTGTAGGAACTGCTTCTGCCAGCTTGTGATAGACCAGAGCCGATAGCAAACAGATTGCATTTTGATGTCCCACCTTTTTGCTTGCTGCGACGAAGCCCGTCCACTCCCCGAGATCAACGGCCTCAGATTTTTTATAGACTCCTCGATCTGCTTTCTCTAACAGGCCCTCTGATAGCATTTTGGAAAGCATGTATGGTGTGACCCCACGCGTTGACGCCTCTTTCGGGGTAAAAAAGTCAGGTAGCTTTTCGAGTTCCTTCACGCTCAACCTCTGATTGAAAACGACACAAATAATAAATTGTGTCTTATTTGTTAAATTTGACACAATTTATTATTTGTGTCAAATTTAATCTTACGTCAGTAAATGCTACCTCTCCTGCGAAATTTCATCTCAACTAAGCCGGGTCCCTATTCAAAACGGTCCTCTTATCATCTGACTGAGGGGGACCCCCTCTTAAAACTGGGGGGCTCAGGGTTTGATTTCAAAAAAGACGTACGAGGAAACATGTTACGGTAACACTGTTACAGTTGTTTTGTTATCGTAACAATGTTATTGAGATAAATGCAAATCTTTGATATCCTTTCTCTGGAACTATCGCGAAACGGAGAACGCACCCCAATGGCTGAGAAAATTGTTAATACTGAAAATATTCGTGCAACTGTAGAAACTTTGACAAAAGAAGGACTAAAGCCAACAATTCGCAACATTCGGGACCGAATTGGTGGATCCCACACCACGATTTCACTCGCGCTAAAAGATCTTGCTACTCAGCGTTTCACTGCAATGAGCACTTTCCGCATTCCCGATGGATTGAACGCCGCGTTGATGGAAACTCTCGAGTCCGTTACTACAACGGCAACTTCGGCTGCTAAGATCAGAATCGAAGAATTGGAGGATCAGATTAGACAGNNGTGAGAACTCATGGCGGAGATTCAACGCTTGGCTCCAATAGAAAAAGCCTGTGCGCGCATCGAAAGAGAATTAATAGAGAGTCGAGCAAAGGAATCTGCCGAAATAGCTCGCGCTAAGGAGATTGAAAGCCGATGGACTAAAGCCGATTCAGAACTGACGGAAATGAGGCAGAAGCTAACAGAGCTAATGCATAAAATTGGCACTCTCGAAGGAGAACGCGCCCTTGTTACAGAATTTAAAACAGTTCTTGAAGCAGGGTCTATTCGTGAAAACCGCGACGGCTACACCGGACTCGAACGGAGGGCAAAAAAGTAAACAAGACAAGTTCACTTGAGTCGGCTAAGTGACTAGGACTAAGTGGCTAAGTAGAGCCATTACTGACCACATAACCCCGCTTAAATAACTATTCTCTCAATCTCATCCAAACTCACTTACTATCAATACTCGGCAAAATAGTTCCATTGAAGATCCACCTTTTCTTTCCGAAAAAGAAGCGAGACAGAAAAAGCGACTGAATTCAAAGGACTTCATGAAGTTTTCAAAACCCATAGAAGAACTTATTGCATTTTTGAGCACGCCAGCAGAAAGAGCCAATGAAGATCAGGCTATTGGTTTTTTTCGTTCTATTTTTAAAGACAAATTTACAAGACAAAAAGAAGCTGNNCAAGCTGAGCGAGCTGATGGTTATGTTCCTGGAAACTTTGTTTTGGAACTCAAAGGAAAAACAGAGGATTGGCTTGCAGGCCTGTTTCAAGGTTTGTCCTACAAAAAAGAACTGGATTTCATAAAGGTAGTCGTTGCCGCTCACGATTTTATAGCTGTTTGGTTCGTGGAAGATATCCCAGATGATATCCTCGACGAAGTTGAAAAGACAAAAGGTGCGCCAAATTTAGTCGGTCGACAACTGGCAAAGAAATTTAAAGGCAGTCGCAAAGACCTTCTTAAATCTGCATCATTCGTCTTAGACCCATCATTTCTTCCCACAAAGAATACGCTTTTGAGTCGCGACACGACAAATTTCAAGAGAGCTCTTGGAGATTTTCAGGAAAAGCTTCAGGCAGGTTCACGTCAAAGGTTAAGAATTACCTTGAAGAATTTTACATCGGTCCTTAAGTCTATGGNNGGTTCCATTCTTTGACGAAGAACAACCGTTATTAGCAGTTCGGGCATTTTATAGCATAATTTTTGGGTGGGATGAGAGATCGCGAGTGCAAATAAGCCATAAGAAGGAAGATACAGTCTCTGTAGGCGGGGAAGCAGTTTCTGGACTTAAACCGGATCATCGGGACCACTTTAAACGATTTGTTGAAGATCGTTACGTCTCCGATGACAAGTATCCCAGTAAGGATGTTTTCTTTGCCCACTTTGATAAAGCCCTTGACGCTGTTGACCCAGACTTCCGTGTCAGGCATGGAATATTTTTTACTGATTTGGATTTGTCTCGTTTTACAATGTGGTTTGTGAAAAGGCAGCTTGGTGATATTGGCAAAAACTACTTGGTGATAGACCCAGCATGCGGAAGTGGGAACTTAGTTACAAATTGGCGGTCACCTTTGGAACTCCGGCATAAAGTAGTCAGTGAAATTGAGCCCGAACTCCTTTTTGCTATTGAGCGTCGGATGCAAGGTGATGAATGGCACAATGGGAAATTTACTGTCGTTCCGAAAGTTTCAGAAGGAAAGGGCCTTAATTTCTTGGACAAGAGTGCAGACGAGTACCTTGAGATAATAAAGACCTATCTCAACGAAAAGGGTCTAAAGCCAGACAAGCCGATCGCATTCCTCTGCAATCCACCTTACCGAAGCGATGACGATCAATCTGCTTCAGCAATTTCCTATGAAATTCATCCTTCAATAGTCGATTTGACAAGTAAAGACGGGTCCTCAGAAAGGTATTGTTGTTTTTTGGCTCAAATGAAACTTATATGCGAGAGAGCTGAGTCCAGTGGGCTACCTGGAAACTCTCTGCTGCTTCTTTTTACAAAGGCAGCTTGGTTAACAGACCGACCAGTCTTCCAAAAAATTCGATCCGAAATTCTCACTGACTTTGAAGAAGCTGGTGGCATTATTGTCAATAGTAAAGAATTCTTTGATGTCAAAGTTCGTTTTCCGGTTGCGTTTACTATTTGGAAATACACGTCTGGTAAATCGCTTGATCCAAAGAGACCTATTAACATCATCGATTTAACTTGGGTGAAAAAGCAAAGCATGTCTCAAATTAGGTGGGATTCAGCTTTAAGCTCTGCAGCTGACTGTGAGCTTATCCTAGCAGACAAACGTAGTGTTCTTGTGCCGTTCGGCTATCCTAAAGAGAATATAAAGTCATGGAGCACTCAAACCAGGAAAGATATTCAACGCGAAAGGCGAAAGTCGGAATCAACGAATGATCCATGCGGGCTTCCATTGGGTGATCATAGACATGCTAGAAAAAAACGACTTGGGGAAAAGGATGGGAATTTTGTTGCCTTCTTAGATGATTTAACCCCATGTCGAATTAAAACAACAACAAATGGTGTGCCATGGTTCCGTTTGAATAATCAATTCATGGACTGCAGAAAGACGAGGTGTCTCTCTGGTCCTCCTGACAACAGAGGTTTCTTCGCCGGTGATAAAGTGCAAACTACGAAAACGTTTATTTGGTTTGCTCTTGGACGAACGTTTGCATCAGAAGGCTACCCGATGTGGGTTGATGCAATGGAGATGTGGGGTCTTGAGCCAACCCCCAATATCACAAAGATTGCATATGCTATCGGCTTTGCGGAAAATGAGTGTGTCGAAACAATATTTCCCGCAAATGATCCAATCAGAGGCATACCAGAACTTTTCGTGATAAATCCTCTGAGTCCAAATTCGAAAGATTCATTTTGGTCGAAAGAAATGAAGCCCATCTTTGTAAATGACTCTTCGGCGGCACACAGGCTTGTCAATTCTGTCGATCGACTGTTTTCAAATTGGGAAAAATATCTAGGAGACAGAAACGAGATAACTGTAACCTACAAACGCCCTTATTTCATAGGAAGAGGAAAACTCTCCGCTAATAGCGGAATCGTGCAGATCGTTGACTATGCAAAGGAAATGGATGTAAAAGAGCTGTTGGATCTGTTCAAGGATGTACAGGAAAACCTTAACAAGGTGAAAAAAATATTTCACGAAATGTTACTGAATATGGACCAAGTAAATTACTTTGGTCAACCAAAGATTCTTCGGAAGGAACTTATATCTTCAGTATCAACGGGCGAGATTAACAAATCAAAATTTCAAAAGATCCTAGATCTTCGGCTTGCTATTGCGGCACATATCATTGACGAACTTCAAAACGATTCCAATTTTGGAAGGACTAAATTTGCAAAAGCTCTGTACTTGGTGGAACAGGTTGCTGAAGTTGATCTTCAAACGACATACTATCGCGAGGCTGCAGGCCCACTTGATCAACGGGCCTTGTACAATGAAAAAATCGGGATTGAAGCCGAGGGCGAGAAACGCGGACTATTTGCTATTCATAAGAAATTGCGACGTAATAAGGATGAACGAACTGAGATGGTCAAGTACGTCCCAGCTAAGAAAATAAAACAGGGTATCCAAGATCTCAAGGATCTTGTTAAAGACGGACAGAAGCTTACTGAAATAGATCGGGTGATTAGGCTCGTTGAACCTATGACAACAGATCAAGCTGAAATAGTGGCTACCCTTTATGCGGCTTGGAATGACTTGATAATCAAAGGTAAAAATAGTGGTATTGAAGATGAGGCTATTATCAAAGAAGTTCGTGAAGCATGGCATGAACGCAAAAAGAGATTCTCTGGGGAAAGACTTACTAAGGCAATAAATTGGATGCGGCAGAGAAATTTGATCCCAAAGGGCAAGGGGAAGCTTACCCAAGTAAAAATGAATTTTTGACGGGAGTATTACGTGTTTCGATGCCCTATCCTCCAAAAATACTCGCAATGGATCCAAGCATTCCTTTAATTTCAGGGAGTAGAGATTTGTAAGGTGTTAGTATTGCGAGTAAGGCTCCTACAGAAATAAACACCTCAATGAGAAACACGAATATCCCTGGAGAGTAAATCAAATAGGGAAGTTTATTATTTTTTCTTTCAAATTCCGCTCGAAGGCTAGCCCCGTAAGTATCACTAACGTTAAACACCGAGCCTGCATTTGGACCTGTAATCCAACATGCACGTATTCGAACTTTTTCATCCACGATAGCCTTTTCTACTATTCGTATTTGGCCAGTGAGCCTAGGGCGACTAAGCCAGACCATATCCCAACCTCTTACTCTATCCCCCATAGATTCATACTCATGACCAATGACTTCAAAGGACAAAACAGTTGGCTCTTTGATGTAGCCAAAGGAATGAAACTGTGGATCCATTTTCAAAAAGTGAGCGTATACCTGATCAGGTCGTTTGAGCCCGCTAATTAAAAAATGTAACCGCAAAATGCGTTTGCAATAGGCGTGCAAAAAGTGATGGGAAAAAACCTTATAATCGAAGGTATACTTACTTCCAGTAGTATGTCCTGCTTGTGTTTTGTATTTCCCATTCGGCGCGTTGCATTCAATATTTCTTATAAATGGGAAAATCCATGAAACCGCTGCATACCAAAAAATCATCGAAATAATGTTTTGAACAGAAAAGGCACTATACCCAATGGCACAGACTACTTTTGAGAGGATAGTCTGCTTCATCAGTTCGATTTTTAATCCATCATTGGGCTTGATATCGTCACGATTTTCTTTAATTTTCATTAAATGATAATCCTTTCAATTTCGTCCAAACTCACTTCTTCTATGCGACGATCATAGAGTTTTGTGGTCCTTGGGGACTCGTGCGCTGCGATGTATTGGGCATTTTCGATGGTCCCACCATTCTTGAGGTACGCTGTAATCCCCGTCGCACGGAAGGTGTGACAAGTGATCAGATCTGAGATCCCAGCCTTTTCTGAACGTCTCTTGATCATGTGGAGCGCATTTCTGGGAGAGAGGCGTCGATCAGACAGTATTTCGCTGCGTCCACGAGTGGTCCTGAAAATCCATCCATCACCTAGGCCAGCAAGGATCAAGTAGCTATCCAAATATTCCTGTGCCTTGTGATGGACCGGGATTTCGTGGAACTTCCCACCCTTTTCAAGCAGTCTTATAAACGACCTCTTGCCAATGTGGTAATAGTCTTTCGCTTTGAGATTGGTCACAGCACCTATCCGAGCAAAGCTAAAGACCATGATCGCAATGAGAGCCTTGTCTCGCGCACCAACAANNGAGCATCCGAATCGCAGCAAGATGCAATTTGATGCTCGATGGCGATTTCTTAAGGGCTTTGATGTAGATAGCAATCAAAACGGGATCCGCAAGTTTGAGTGACAACCCACGGGCGTCTAAATAAAAAAGAAACTGTTTCGTAGCCTGCATATAGGCGCGTCTAGTGTTGTCATTGGAAATCTGTGCCGTGAAGAACTCAACAAAACGCCGCCACGTTTTTTCCCCATCTTTTTGGAACAGGACCGGGACTGAGCTGCCATAACTTTGAGCAACGACAAGATCCATTTCTTCTCCCCTTTTTTCTCTATTATATCTGATAACGTCTTTTATCAGA
>PLEQ01000185.1 GCA_003136475.1 Deltaproteobacteria bacterium | reverse complement strand
TCGGTAATCTTTATGCTCTTGAGTTCTGTCACCAAGGGGATTACGGATCGGATGATCGAAAGTGCAACCACTTTGTCAGCCGGGCATATTAATGTCGGTGGTTTTTTCAAAGCGAGTGTCCGCGGGGCCATTCCCCTGATTTCAGAACGCGAGCGTGTGAAGTCCGTCGTGCAGCGGTTGATGCCTGACGCCAAAATCATCGACCGCCAACGTGGGTGGGGGCGTTTGATCGGCCCGCTGTCGTCGATTAACGTCGGCTTGAGTGGGATCAACGTGCCAGACGAGGCGTCGTTCTTCACCAGTTTGAGCCTCGCGTCGGAGAAGGAATATAAAGAAAAGGGCAGTGACCAAGTTTTTGGACGTCTGGAAGACTTGGCCAAACCCAATTCGATACTGCTTTTTGCAGGTCAGGCAAAAAAACTCGGACTCGGTGTCGGAGACAGTGTCATTGTGGTCACTGAGAGCACCGGTGGGCGAGCCAACTCCCTCGATCTGACGGTTGTGGCTATTGCTAAGGATGTCGGTTTTTCCAGCAATTGGATTGTTTTTGTTCCACGCCAAACTTTACTGGAACTGCTGACGATCCAAGACGATACTACAGGCGTCGTCATGGTCTATCTTAAGGATATCACGCAAGCAGAAGCTAAAATGGCTTTGCTAAGAGAGGGTTTGATTAAGGACGGGTTTGAACTTATGGATTACGATCCGAATCCGTTCTTTTTTAAGTTTGAAAAAGTGATGGGAGAAGATTGGCTTGGACAAAAGCTCGAACTCACTCTCTGGAAGGATGAGATCTCCTATCTGCTATGGATCACGACAGCGATTAATTTGGTGACCTTTGTCATTATCGCTATTTTAAGTTTCATCATTGCGAGTGGCATTGCGAATACCATGTGGTTGGCTGTCCGGGAGCGCATTAAGGAGATCGGAACTATGCGTGCAATGGGTGTGCAAAAGGAGCAGATCCTGCTCATCTTTATCCTTGAAGCTTTTTTCCTGGGCCTTATCTTTGTGGGGGGCGGAGCTATTTTCAGTAGCTTGCTGGTCTGGCTGCTGAATAGCTTGGCGATCCCGGTGACGAATGGAGGAGCCCAGATCTTTCTGATGACGCAAACCTTGCATTTTTCACTTTCGTTTGGGCAATTTCTATGTACGGTCTTGGTCTTTTCATCCGTTGCAATTTTAGGGGCTTTTTTTCCGGCATTGCGGGCGGCCCGACTCAAACCCGTCGAAGCTTTACGACAAGGAAAATAACATGAAAAAGCTTTTGCAAAATCTTCTTTTGAGCCTGGTATGTGGTATGCCAGCGGTGAGTGTCTGGGCCTTGGACGCCAAGGAACTGGCGGATCTTGTCGCCTTAATCGATGAGCGTCAGCGGAGTACCGGAGACTACGAGAGCCANNCGCGAGAAAGAGGGTAAAAATGATAAGGCTTTTGAGGCGACCGTTTACCGACGGGATGCCGATCAGAAATGGATGATACTGTTTAATAAACCCAAGAGCGAGTCCGGCAAGGGCTATCTGCGCATCGACAAAAATTTGTTTATGTATGAGCCTACGCTCGGCAAGTGGGAGCGCAACACCGAGCGCTCTAGTATTGTGGGTACCGGTTCCCAACGTTCGGACTTCGACGCATCGAAGCTCACGCAGGAATTCATTGCGCAGTTTAAGGGTCTTGAGAAGCTGGGTAAATTTTCCGTCTATCATTTGAAGCTTACGGCAAAGCCTAATGTTGAAGTCGGCTACCCCGTTCAGGAACTGTGGGTGGATGTGGATTCGAAGAACGTCCTTAAACGGGAAGATCGTGCGACGTCTGAGAAATTGATGCGGACGATCTATTACCCGGCTTGGGAAAAACGCTATTCTGCATCCAAGAAAGCGGATGTCTATGTGCCGAAGGAAATTCGCATTTATGATGAGGTGGAAAAGGAAAACAGTACGATCATCGAAATCCGCGATGTGAAGCTTGAGTCCTTGCAGGCGAATATCTTTACCAAGGCTTGGATTGAGTCGAAGAGTAAGTAAGTTTTTACCAACGGATCAGGTTGGCGCCCCACGTAAATCCCGAACCAAAAGTAAGCGTGAGCACGAGATCACCGGCTTTGAGGCGTCCTTGTTCTTCGGCTTCGGTCATGCAAATCGGCAGCGTTGCAGAAGTTGTGTTGCCGTAGTGTTGGATATTGTTAAAGACTTTTTCCGGAGCGACACCAAGTTTTTCGCGGACGGACTCATTGATACGCATGTTGGCTTGGTGGGGAATGATCAAGTCGATATCGGCTACGCTAATCCCATTCCGAAGCAGTATAGTATTGGCTGACTGCAACATCCGTTCAACAGCGTTGCGAAAGACCTGACGGCCTTCCATGCTCGGTCGATCATCACCATCTTCGGCTTCTTTCACCGAGAAAAATTCGGTATGACCTTTGGCAAAACCTGGACGTTTCAAGGCCAGCAACTCAGCCCCTGAACCATCGCTGCCCATCTCGTGATCGATAACACCACGCAAATGATTGTGAGCTGTAGCGCGTCCTTCCGGATATTGATGGCTTTCCAAGAGCATGGCGCCAGCCCCGTCCCCAAAGAGGACCGTGAAGTTGCGACCTCGTGTGGAATATTCCATCATCCGGGAATGGATTTCAGAACCGATGACCAGAGCATTCTTGTAGAAACCACTGCGCAAATAGACATAGGCTGTCGTAATAGCCCAAGCAAAGGCACTGCATTGACCCCGGATATCGATGGCTGGAATCTTGCTGAGTCCGAGGCCTTGCTGAATTTGCACACCGATGCCTGGAAAGTAGTAGTCAGGTGTCACGGTCGCAGCGATGATCAATTCGATATCTTGGGTGGGGAATTGAATCTTCGCTAGCAAGTTTTTAGCAGCTTTTAGGCCCAAGTCTGAGGTGCTGCTAGTCCGTTCGGCCATATGTCGTTCTTTGATACCGGTACGCTCTGTAATCCACTCATCGGTAGTGTCCATCATCTGCGAAAGCTGCTGATTGGTCACGACTTTTTCCGGGACAAAACAGCTGACCCCTTTAACTACTGACGTCTTCATCAAAATCCCTATCTTGTTGTCTTATGGAAACGGTCGCACCCGATATCTCTTAGGAAAACCGCTTTATGAGAAAGTCTTGCGCCTTACGGAGCACTAAGTCTTCTTTTTCCGGCTGAGGAGATGCGCCCTGGGCACGGTCGGGTCGACCACCACCTTTACCACCGGCTAGCTCACAAAGTTCCTTCATAAGTTCCGGTGCCCGCACCTGGCTCTGCGCGCCTTTACCCACGAGAACCAAGATGCTCAAGGTGGACCCTGCAGCATGAGTGATCACAGCCACCTCCTTAGCGAGACGGGCCTGCAGTTCGTTGGCAAAGGGCGTCAGCTGGGCTTGGCTCAAAAACGAGCTCACGCTGCTTACGATCATCGCAAANNTCACCGACAGGTTTGCGCTCACGCAGAAGAATTTCAACTCTTTGAGACTGTTCTCGATTTTTAAAGTCAGCAAGTTCTTTTTCCAGGGTCCGGGCGTGTGCCAGCAAATCGCTTATCCGCTGGCTGACTTGACTGGTTTGTGCCTTCAACAAAGTTGCAAGTTCAGCAAGCTGCTGACTATCCTTTCGCAATTTTTCAAAAGCGGGTGCTGCGGCAAGCGCTTCGATACGGCGAATACCTGCGGCGACGGAACTTTCAGAAACTATTTTAAAGAGACCGATATCTCCTGTCGCTTTGGCGTGGGTTCCTCCACATAATTCTTTGCTGAACGGGCCCATTGTGAGGACGCGGACTTGCTCCCCATATTTTTCACCAAACAGCGCGGTTGCACCGTCTTTCTTAGCTTCGTCAAAACTTTTAAGCTCCGTGGTGATGGGAAGATTTTTTTGAATCTGTTCATTGACAAGGTTTTCAACCGTCATGAGTTCGTGCTCACTCAGCTTGCGGGCAAAGCTAAAGTCAAAACGTAGGCGATCCGGTCCAACGTAGGAACCGTGCTGGTTCACCTGATCCCCAAGAACACGTCGCAAGGCAGCATGCAGTAGGTGCGTAACCGAGTGATGGCGTGCGGTATAAAAACGCGATGTCTCGTCAACCTGGGCGTGCAAAGTGCGCAGCGATTCTTTGCTGAGCAGGCCACGCACGAGTTGGCAGCGATGGATGACCATGTCTAAAGCTTTGAAAGTGTCGACCACTTTAAGGTCGACTTCGTCATTTTTCAAAGTTCCCACATCACCGACCTGGCCCGATGCTTCGGCATAGAAAGGTGTTTGTGCAAGCCCGATATAGACCAAATCTTTTTCTTCACGGTAACGAGTGACGTGCACATCAGCGGTGAGGGTTTCGTAACCGAGAAAGCGTGTCTCACGCTCAGGGTTGAGGACTACCCAGTTCTCATCGTTGGTCAAGGTGTTGTCGAATTTAGCAAATTGTCGACCGCGTTCCTTTTGTTCCTCCATCGCTGCGTGGTAGCCGGCCTCATCGATGCCAAGGCCCTTTTCACTGGCGACAATCTGGGTCAGGTCGACTGGAAATCCATAGGTATCATAGAGGGAAAAGACCACCGCACCAGGAATGATGGACTTGCCTTCTTTTTTAAGTTGGGTAGTGAGTTTAGCGATGAGATGCAAACCTTGGTCGAGGGTTTGCAGGAAGCGATTCTCCTCCGCCCGAATGACTTGGGCAATGTAGTCCGCACGCTGAGTGATTTCAGGGTACTGGGCCCCCATCATGCTCACCAGCGTTGGGACGAGCTTATACAAGAAAGCTTCCTTCTGTCCGATATTGTGAGCAAAGCGGGAGGCTCTGCGTAAGATGCGACGAATGACATAACCCCGGCCTTCGTTGCCTGGTGTGACACCATCTGCGATAGCAAAACTTATGGCTCGGATATGGTCGGCAATGACGCGATGGGCAAGCCCTTGCTCGCCTTCACCATAGCTCACACCCGCAAGTTTGACGATCGCATCGATCAAAGTGCTAAAGCAGTCCGTTTGATAATTCGACGAACATTTTTGAATGACGGCGCAGAGGCGTTCGAGCCCCGCTCCGGTATCCACATGACTCTTGCTGAGTTTACGTAAAGAACCGTCAGCCATGCGTTCAAATTGTATAAAAACAAGATTCCAAATTTCCAGAAAGCGATCATCTTTGCCGTTCACCCCATGCACGGGATGCAAGTACAAGTCCTTTTGACTAGCAAGATCGCCAGTATCGAACACGATTTCTGAGGACGGCCCACAAGGCCCTGTTGCGCCCATCTCCCAGAAGTTGTCGGT
>PLEQ01000319.1 GCA_003136475.1 Deltaproteobacteria bacterium | reverse complement strand
CGGTACTTAAGACGTCGTACGAAAGATCCACCAACCTGCCATGAAGACCAACTTCGTAGTCAATCTTTTTCATGCTGTCAATCCCAGCAGCCTTGTTAGGCGCTAGACGATCGAAGCTGTCGGACAACCCTTCATGTCTGTAAAGTAACCCCATCAGAGAGGTAAACTTCTGCTTCGGGTTCATCCGAGCGCTCTGTGTGAATCGGCTCAGGTCAGGTGTCATGAAAAACTCCAACCCAGTGTTTGGTTCATGCTTTGCCGAGCCGATATCTCAATCTGTCGTCCCTTTGCTCGACTGGCATTACCCAGTTTCATAGCTCTTATGGACGACTCCGACTTCCCCATCACCATGCCCTCATCCTTGCTGTTTAGGCTTGTTTGAAGGTGCAGGTGCAGAACTTGACTACTGCGATGATGTGGATATCCCTCGTTGCCACGTAATCCTAATCTTTGGCTCGAGATGCTCATAGACCCCGGGGTGTTCGTCGGAGCTCGCCAGTAATGCCCGTACGAATGTTGTCTGCGCGTCTCACGAAACGCTCGACCGATCCCAATGANNTGGCTTCAAGATCAGCATGACCTGTCACCTTTATTTCTCGCCAAGTTTTCTATCTACGCATCAATCGTACCGTTGCCGGATCGACTGCAAGACTGAATACTGTGCCCATGGCTAGTGGTTACACAGAGGGCTTTCCACCCGTTGGATTACGTGACCTTGCGAGGCCGCAACCGTGAGGTGACCCCATAAAGCACTCTTCTGATTCGATAAGGAACTCGCAAAAAAATGCAGTAGCTTTTTTGTTCGTACTCAGTTGAGACGGGGAACGATCCCCCGCCTCAACAATTTTTTTCGGCTTGCCCCCCCCTCCGTTTGAAAGCTTCGCAATCAAACTAAAGGGAGGGGCTTACGCCGGTCTTCTCGGTCAAATGAGGGGCACTCTCAAGAGTGTCGTTTATTTTTCATAAGACTTTGAGCAGCACCATCCGAGCGACGATAACTTGCTTTACCTACCAATAGGCGCCTTCTTCGTCTTAGTCTTTTTGGTTTTGCCGGCTTTGGTTTTGACTCGCTTTACCGATGTCTTTGTCTTCCTCTTTGTTGGAACAGCTGTTTTTTTGCTCACGGTCACCTTTTTTGCCTTCTTTTTGCTAGGCTTCTCACTAGCCTTCTTGTTTGGTAGCTTGAACTGCGAGGAAGCCGACGGTTCACCTTCTATTTCAATTCCGAACATTGCACCGAGATCCGTCGTTTTCAACAACTTACCTTTATCAGCTTTATCGATAGCAAGTGGTACTGACGCTTTAGTAAGCAACTCCAAGTGGTCTACTTGACGAAGGAGAAATAACAACTCAGGCTCGTGATCGAGGCGATGCCCAACACCGTACATAACTGCCGCAACGTGCTTACACATGTCGGCCCAATCGGGACAAGAACACTTCAATGAAATTTGCTGCGGCGAAGGGAATAGACCGCTATTTTGCGATGTAACACTCTCCATCACCCCTTTGGAGAGTCTCCCTTGCAGAAGCTCGACTATGGAAGCGATTTTGCCAGAGCAATTTTTAATGACGTCTTGCCAGCGTTTTTTTTCCATAGATTTGATGCTGACCTCGACCGTATAAAGCGACGAGCCGCTCACGATTGCTTTAATCTTGCCCGGACTAATCTTGAGATCAACGACTGAGCCATTGCGGACATAAGTGCGACCACGTGGCAACCTATTCTCATAATCCATGTAGGATTCAAGATTTTCGCACCAAGCTTTACCCCAAAAGGTGCTTGCTATGGTACGACCCTGGATGACCACAGGCGAAACTTTTTCGCCCTTTTTACTCATGAGCGCAACCTTGCGCGCCGCCTGTTTTTTGCGTTCGGCAACCGGCACATAAGGTGCCCATCTTCCATAACCACCATAGTGTTTATTTTTTTTCTTTCCCCATCCCATCAGCGCCTCCATCAGATTTCGTCCACAACATTATGAATATCGAGGGATACGAGTTTGATCAGATCGGCATTGCTCAGTTCCGTGACCACCGCTTCGCCTCCGCTTGTGAAGAGCTCCGCAGCTACGGCCTTTTTCTCCTCGATCATGGCATCAACTTTTTCCTCAATCGTGCCTCGACATACTAATTTATGTACCAAAACATTTCGGCTTTGACCAATTCTAAACGCTCTATCGGTTGCTTGGCTCTCCACTGCAGGGTTCCACCAGCGATCAAAATGAATGACGTGCGAAGCCGCAGTCAAATTGAGGCCCGTGCCACCCNNGAGCGACAAGACAAAGAACGGTGGTCCATGTTCTTCCTGAAAAGCATCAACCAGGGATTTTCTCTTCTTAACCGGCGTTTCCCCATGCAGGACCAAGCCTTGTTTGCCAAAGATGACTTCCAAATATGATGCTAGGGGAGCAGTCATTTCGCGAAACTGGGTAAAAATGAGCACCTTTTCTTGGCGTGAAGCGATTTCCTCACAAATCTCACCAAGCCGGATGAACTTGCCACTGACTTGCGCTTCGAACAGGTTGTCTCCTAACCAATGTGAGGGATGATTNNCACCACGACGCTGAATGCCCTCGACTTGTTCGATCTTCTTGGTGAGTTCAGCAACAGCTAGTTCGTAAAGCGCTGCTTGCACTTTAGTAAGTGAACAATAGGCTCGTACTTCGACCTTTTCGGGCAGATCTGCGATGATGCTGCGGTCTGTTTTCAGACGCCGAAGAATATAAGGTCGGACCAACCCTCGGAGTGCTGGGTATGGATTGGTTTTGTCTTTTACAAACTGGCTAAAAATCTTGCTGTTTCCTAAAAGCCCTGGGCAAATAAAATCAAAGAGCGACCACAGATCCGACAGACGATTTTCAATCGGCGTACCAGTTAGGACGATGCGCTGACTGGCTTTTATGGTTTTTGCTGCCACTGTTTGTTTTGCGCCTGGATTCTTGATGGCCTGCGCTTCATCAAGCACTGCAAGGTCCCACTCAACTTCGACAAGCCAACGGAACTTATTGAGAAGAGCATAGGTAGTGATGGTTACAGCAGCGTTTTCAATCTTACCCCTGATCTCCTGTTCGCTCTCATCGCTTGACAATGATGATGAGTGTAAAATAAAAATTTTTAACGACGGCGCAAACTTTTCTGCTTCAGCAAGCCAATTTCCTATGAGCGAGGCTGGCACCACCAATAGCGTGCTGCAGTATTTATTCTTTTGTTTGAGTATAAGAAGCAGTGCGAGGATTTGAATCGTTTTACCGAGCCCCATATCGTCAGCAAGACAAGCACCGAGTCGTAGGCGGTGCATGAGCCAGAGCCACTGGACACCTGCCTGTTGATAAGGTCTTAAGGTTGCTTTAAGCCCTGTTGCTAAATTCATTTTTTGATGTACGTCGGGGTTTTTCAAACTATCAAGAGTTTTAGCCAACCATTCTCCTGCGACAACGTTATACCAGTCTCTGCTTACCGACATCTCTGAGCCGATACTTGTTTTACCACCGAGACTAGATGCACCCGTTAATAGTCGCATAGCATCCGCAAAACTGACGCCATCCTTTGCCACTTTTTTCTGCACCTGGCGCCAATGAGCCAAAACTTCTTTGATTTTATCTTGATCGATTTCGACCCAGTGTCCCCTCAGAGAGACAAGGCCTGAAGTACCGCGCAGAATTTCTTCCCATTCTTCTTCACTAAGCGTTTCCCCTTCGAGAGTGAGAGAGACATTGAAATCCGTCAATGCGTCGAGCCCCAGACCTGACGGTTCTTTCTTCCCGACCGTTACACGCACTTCCGGACGTGGAGGGTGTTTTGCTTGCCACCAGTCTGGCACACGCACGAGGACACCTGCTGCTTCATAGGCCGGAATCTCTTTAAGAAACCGATAGGCTTCGCTTGCACTCCAGGCGAGTGGGTGAAAAATCTCACCGGCATCGACCAACCCCTTGAGCAAAGGACTATTCTCTGCTGCCTTTTGCACAGGCTTAAGCAGTGTCAGTAATGCGTTTTTGTTACCAGCATCGGAAAACTCATGAATGGCTCTACCAAGCGGTAAATGTTGCGCATTGGCTTTTGCCGATAAGCGACTGGTATAGGTCGCGCCAAAGGCAAAAGGTTGATTGGGGTCTCGCTTGTTCTCAGCCAAATGGAAACAAACGCGACCGACAAGATTCCACGCAGGATTCAGCTCTTGAACAAACTCAGAAGCACTGCCCCGATATCGGGAGAGGCGTTCCTCCACTTCAAAACAGAGATCCTGCCAATAACGCTGTAGGAGTTCACGATCAAGGTATTCGCCCCCACGCATTGGTGGGGCAACGGCGACGAACGCCGATAGTTCGTCCATTGGTGGTGGCAGTTCAATCGTTTTACTTTTATTATCCCCTAGACTTGGAAGAGCGCACAAATGTGTTAGAAAAAGACGCGAGAAATCCCGCCAAAATTCTAAGCTTGCAGGCAGAGTTTGCGCAAGTTCAACACTCACTAGATGTAAGAATCCACCCGTATATCCATCTTTAAACGCTGCAATGATGCGATCTGCAATATCTTGATGGACTGTAACTGACAGAGTACCGTCGTTCTCTTCTCGTGCCTCAATTTGAATGCTCCCTTGGGGGGCTACAGTGGCGCTGAGTGTTACAGTTGTAGCATTCTTCAACTTCATTTTTTCCATCCTGACTAACATCTTGAGAGTGGAAAGTTCTCA
>PLEQ01000026.1 GCA_003136475.1 Deltaproteobacteria bacterium | reverse complement strand
AGCCTTGGGTGATGCGTCCCCTCCAATCATCCCACGTCCCGATCTCCTTGTAGTCGATCCAGACCTCATGACCCCTCTTTTCCAGATCGGTCTTAAACTTATCGACCAGCCAGCGGTTATCATCATGCCCGTAGCTGAAGAAAATTTTCTTGGGGTTCGTCGCCTTATCAGAAAGNNGTCGTTACACTCCCATTTGGCGGCTTTAGATTTCCAAGTTGTGTTGGAAGAGTTGCAATGAGGGCAGTTCATTAGAGAGTTCCTGTGGGGGCTTACTTAAGGGATGAGATAATTTTTTATATTTCAATTGTTACCTCATCGCTCCTTCCAGGGAATGCTCAATTCGGGAAATGCCTTCTTAACAAGCTCATCCCGACCCAACTTAAAGTACGCAAATGTTGAGCTATTAAATACACAAATAACGCATGACTTGATCATAAAGGTGATTCGGAATTGCCTTCGTCCAATATGAATGTAATCTGAGCCTTATCTTTGTGGGGTTCTTNNTCCAATAACAGGCTGCAATTTATCAAACGGCATGAGATCCAGATGTCTCTTTTGCGACTTCCAGTACTTCTTTTTACCTGAGAACCAATCAGTAATATAATTGTTCTCTGTATTGAGCCGTCGAAAACCTTTTAGAAGATACTCTGCACACCAGCGCCGATGCTCCATGCGAGCTAGCATTTGTATTCGGTAGTTAGAAGGCTTTCCCATATATTTTCTAATTGCCCCCTCTTGTTTAGCTCCATAAATCTTCACTCGTTTCCTATAATTTTTAATCACCATTTCAGTAATGCGATCGTAATATCTTTTTTTGACATCTGCATGGGTTGATGCTTGGCGATTCGAATCTTTGTCATTTTCACTCGATTTATTCCAGGCATTCTCATCTGAACACGATGAGTCACAATAAAGACGTTCATACATTCCACATAGTTTTACTGCCAGCCTATCGGTTTTCTTTCCTGTAACATTATCTTCTGAGAAGTTATCGACAAAATCTCCAAAGATTTTTATCGGGAGATCTGATGCAGTAGCATTAATCGTTCTGTGCATATCGTGGCGGTATTCGACAATACCAGTACCCACGTAGCAGAAGAGTTGAATATCGGTTTTCTTCTCCTTTCGTATCCGCATCATCACGGTGGCAATATTCTCCGCCACACGCACTGATCTGTTACCCTCGTCGATGGCGACATAGACCGAGACCACCTGTTTTTCGTCTGAAGCCGTCAAATACTCTTCGAACCCATGAACATTATGTAGCAAGGAATCATCTGATTCCGTCATAGAATGAATGTGAATCTCTGGCAGAATATTTTCCGAGCTCACCCATTCATCTGAGGGCGTGATGAAGCGGCTCGTGTTGTTCCATTCCACTTTCTCTATCTTGAAGGCAGGATAACGGCTGAGAAACTCTTTAGCTACCCTTGAAGGCTTCTCGACAAACCAGTCTACTTTTAGAGACTTGGTCTGCTCAAAGATACCGACTTGCATCGACTGTTGCAGAATCGCTCGCGCCATGGATGTGTTGCCAATCACAACAATACGGGCAATTTTTGCATCTGGAGTCGCCTCGAACCTATCCAAAGGATACTCCCTCATTAGTATTCGCGCCGTGGCAACTTCCACATTCAGCACGTTGAGACGCAGACGCGTCTCTTTGGGCAGTGCGTTTTTCAGCACCTGGAAGTTTCGCTGCGTCTTTAATTCAACATTGCACTCCACATCTGTCGTCACGATCGGGTACTTCTTTTTTANNAAGGAAACCTTTGGTCTTAATTAGTAAAGTTCCTAGCCAGTTCCTGTTTTTATTTTTTTTATGAATGCGCGCAGCGACAGCAGCGCATTCCATAGAGATCTGATCATCACCACAGAAAATGAAGATTTCTGAGGCGTTTTTCAGTCCTGCCTTGCTCCATGAATCATCTGTCAAGGCATCGCCTACCACCACCGGAATCCCATGTTTTGAACACCAGTCAAGCGTTGATTCGCCCGCGTCTTTTTCGATAACAAGAATATTTTCGTCTTTCTTAAGAAGCTCCTTAGCAAGCGTTCTTCCCTTCCAACCTAGACCAACTATAATTTTGTGTTTATTTTTTGCTACCCACCAACGATTTAGCTCACCACTAAGATAATTCAATGAAACAGTAATCCCAACACCCGTGAATAATAAAACTGCGCAAAAGCGAGCCCATGTTTCGTATAGGTTTCTGAACTCATGCTCCGTAAAATTTCCAAGCACAAGGAGGGCAAAGCTATAAAATATACTATTCGTCCAGGATATTTCCGTATGGGGACACTCGGGATTTCCTATAGGTTCATTTGCATGTACTCCAGCTGATGCTAGTCCAATGGCCGCGAGGGCTAGCACTCCTAATATTATAATCTGAGTCGGCTTGTCTTTAAGCTGATTTACAATCCACCGAATGAGCCTGCCGCACCCATGCTTTAGTTTATTCCATCGAGAACGAGAAGGCTTTCGTTCGAATTTCTTGATTTCAAAAGGAACCCCCACTGGGAAAGGATTCCCCTCTTGGGGAATAACAATGTGATGGATTTCGGGGCCACCAACCTTGCTATTATCCCGACACTCCTCAGACTTAGCATACTCCATCGTATCGGAAGTTCCTCCTACCTTCCCATTCTCCACTCCATCCCAGAGGACGAGAAGAAGATCGCAGTGATCAGAGATATACCTACCGGCATCGCGATATGCATCATTCTCCTCACCTTCACTTATAAGTTCACTGAGGCAATGAGTAACGGTATTCGGATGCTCTATGATTATTTTTTCGATATCCCAAGGAAAAGCCGTTTCCCTTTGATCCTTCATTACTAACTCCTGATAATGATCATCCTTGGATGTATCCTTCCACCAATCTAAAAAGATCTTCCCTGATATGTGATCAGAGAGTCTTAGTGTCACATGCTCTACATATCCGGCATCTTTAAGAGTTCCATATTTTTCATTTATATAAGTCAGTATTTTTATCTCATCTTCTAGTTTTGTCTGATATTTTTTATTATCTNNCGAATTAACTTAAACGGCTGTATGTACGCTAATTGTGAGTTTTTCAACCAATTGGCAACGATTTGATCCGCGCCACAGGCAAGTGAGGTTAACAACTTGACAGACATCGATTTACGCGGTCTTAACTCAATGTCTTGGGCCCATTCACTCATGGCCTCTATGATTTTTTGAATGTCCTCTTTACGGATTTTTCGATGACCGATAATACCGATGGTTTTAATGCTCATAGAANNGAACCGATGCTTTGCACAGTTTGGCTTCTAGCATACACGCTGGGCGGGAGCAAGCGCATCGAACGGTGCGGACGGACATCATTATAGTAATGTCGCCAGTCGTTGATCACTACTCTCCCTTCGGTCAGTATGTAAATGACTTCCCGATCCAGGCACTCCCT
>PLEQ01000351.1 GCA_003136475.1 Deltaproteobacteria bacterium | reverse complement strand
GCAGAAGGGCCCTTTCTGTCCTTTTCAAGAAGGAAGCGGTAGATGCAGCTTTTGGAGGACTCGCCGATCGCTTTAAAACTCGGCCGGGGGGTTACACGCGCATTATTAAGTTGGGGACACGTTTGGGTGACTCAACAAAGATGTGTAGTCTTGAATTGGTTGACTTCAATGAAAATGAAGGTAAGCAGAAAAAAGAAGTCAAACAAGCTGAGAGAGCGAACAAAGAAAAAAACGCTGAGAGCAAAAATTAATTGATGCACGTATTTGCGTAGGCAAGCCAGGGGTTTCTCCTGGCTTTTTTTTTTGATCTTTTAGACAGGAGACGAAAAGGATGAAAAACCTAGGACTTTGGTGCATGTTTTTTTTGGTTTTTGCAGGATGTAGAAACTTTTCTGAGAGCCTTACCGGCTCGATCGATGCACGAAGTTTTCGTTTCTTTGGGGGGACTTTTTTTTCAAGCGCAGAAGACGTGTCTATAAAGCAGGTTTTGCTCGACACGCCAAGTTTTATGAGCCGTCATATTATTGTCGAGGGTGTTATCTTGAATGTTGGCGATCATTTTACATATTTAGTGATTGGTGATGATTCTGCAAAGTTGCTGGTGGTTCTTACTGCGATGGATAGCTATTTGTTAAAAGCCAGCAGAAGCCAGCATATCAAGGNNAGGAAGAAGGGGCTTCCATTTATTAGGGCAAAATCGATCCGCGAAATTTAGGTGGTTAGTGTGTCTTTTGGTGGCGGTCAAACTGTGGTCATTTCTTGGGGGAGCTAGGCGTAGAAAGCTTATTGAGAGGATACTCGATGAGCCGGAGGGTGTGCCGTTAAGGAAGCTTTCTTGGGCATCTGAATTCTGAGCGCCCGAGAACTTGTGCTCGCTAAAAAAAAACTGTAAGATTCGGCATCTGAACCATTTCAAAGGCTTGGTATAGTGGCAAAAAGGTCGAGTTTTTGGCAAGGTGCGACAATTCTGACACTTTTTTGAATTGTTACTGCAATATGGGTCTCTTTGCCGTAGTGACGTATGCCTAAAAGGATTGTTTCTTAATTAACAACAATGTATGTAATTTCTTTCTAAAGAAGAAAGTCGGAATAATGGCCCTCCTTACTTTGGCTCGCAAAAATATCCCATTGATGGGGGACGGATATAAAGGGTAAGAAATAGTTCTGACCTTTATAGACTCAATAATTGAAAATTTCATTTAAGAGGAAAAGCTCATGCCGTTATTAGGCGGAAGCGAAGAATCGACAAAACTCTCTGGGGTTATCTCGGCAGTCAGTCGCGATAAAAATCTCGAAAAAGGAATTCTAATCGACGCACTTGAACAAGCTGTGATTCATGCTGCACGAAAGGATTTTGGGATCAACGCTGACTTAGAGGCGCACTACAATGAGGAACTCGATGAGATTGAGCTTTTCCAATTTCGAACCGTCATTAGCAACGATGATGTTGAAGAGTGGGAAGACGACGAAACCAAAGTCGCTTTAGTGGAAGCTAGGAAATTGGATCCAGAGACCGAAATCGGTGACTCTTTGGGTGTTAAGATAGATACTTCCCGCTTCGGTCGTATCGCAGCACAAGCCGCTAAGCAAATTATCGTTCAGAAAGTTAGAGATGCTGAGCGCGCTCAAATTCATAATGAGTACAAAGATCGAGTTGGTGAAATTCTGAGTGGCCATGTGCGGCGTTTTGAGAGAAATGATATTATTGTGGACCTTGGTCGCACGGAAGCTGTGATTCCTTATCGCGAGCAGGTTCCTGGTGAAAAGTTCCGCGTAAAGGACCGAATTCAGGCCTTTGTCGTGGAAATCAAGCGAGCTTCGCGCGGCCCGCAGATCATTATGTCTCGCGCTAACCCCGGTTTCCTCATGCGTCTTTTTGAGCAGCATGTCACGGAAATATACGACGGAATCGTTTCCATTGAGTCAGCAGCTCGGGATCCGGGCTCACGGTCGAAGATTGCTGTGTACTCCAAAGATTCTTCTGTAGACCCAGTAGGGGCTTGCGTGGGTATGAAGGGTTCCCGTGTGCAAGCGGTTGTTCAGGAACTCAATGGTGAGAAGATCGATATTGTACCGTGGGATAAAGACCCTGCTAGACTTGTTTGCAACGCCTTGGCGCCAGCAGTGGTGAGCAAGGTTATTGTGGATGAGGAACGCCATGCTATGGAAGTTATCGTCGCTGAAGATCAGTTATCCCTAGCTATTGGCAAGAAGGGGCAGAATGTCAGACTCGCCGCACAGTTGACAGGTTGGCGTCTGGATATTAAGAGTGAAGCGAAGCTTGAAGAACAACTCGCTGGTGTTAGGGCTGTTTTGACCTCCATCAAAGGGTTAGGGGACATGCACGCCGGCATTCTTGTTCATGAAGGCATTAAGACCCCGACTGAGTTGGCTGAAGTTAGTCCTCGCGCTCTTTGCCGTCTGTTGAATCTTGAACTTGCAGATGCGGAACGGATCATCCAAGCTGCTGCTGATAAGGCTAGAGAACTGGATCGGGGATCTATTCGAAGTACCGCTGACTATTCCGCTGAAGATGCAGGCGCGGAGCCAGCGGAAAGTTTGCAGACCAAGAAAGAAGTAGACGAACGCAGGTTGCGGATCGATATGTTTATGAAGCTAAGCGGTGTGGGTGAAGCAACTGCACACGCGTTGGCGGACGCCGGTTATGTAACGATTGGCGATATTATTGCAGACTCGGCTGAAGAGGTCGCTCAGAAGGCTGATATTTCAATAGGTATCGCTCGTACCGTGCAAATTGCAGCTGACCGCTATTTGCAAAAAAATGCCAAAACACAAGAAACCGACGATCAGTAGACTCGTTCTTTGTGTTGGAGTAAAGAGGACCGCTAATGGCTAAAATTCGTGTCTATGAACTTGCGCGTGACCTTGGTATTGAAAGCAAGGTTTTGTTGGCGAAAATGAAAGAATTGAAGATTGATGTTCCAAGCCATCAAAGCACTCTTTCTCCGGCGCAGATAGATAAAATCCGTCTTGCATTCGCGGCAGGAAAACCAAAAGTCGTTGTGCGACGAAGGAAAAAGGCTGAAGAAGAAGAGGAAGCAGCGCCCGAGGTCAAAGAGCCCACTCGATCGGAGCCCTTGCAAGAAAAGAAGCAAAGCACCTCAGAATCCAAACACAATCGAGATATATCTATCCCTGACCGACGCGAGGAGGTCACGGCTTCGGCTGAGGAAGAATCTGGTGAGGAGCAAGTAGCGACTGCTCACGATGAAACTGCTGTCGAGCAGCACATCGGGGACGAGGATCTAGCTAACGAAATAAAAGAGGATGAGGCCATTGCTGCTGAACCTCTGATGACAGAAAGTAGTGAGTCTGAACAAGTACAAGAAAAAGAAAAACCTTCTCCTCCAGAAAATGAAGAGAAGAGCATTATGAAAGCGGATAAGATGGGGCTTTCGAAGAAATCGGAATTTGTAAGTGCCACAATTATACGAAGGGCGACACCGGAAGAGGAAGTTGCTCTCGCAAAGATTAAAGAAGATAAAAAGAGTAAAATTAAGAGGATCGAAGTTCAACCCATCCGCACTGGACCAAGCATTGGCGGTGTTCAATCCGTCACGGCTAAGGATTGGAAGGAACCCTTCAAAATTGCTCCTGAGCCGTCTCTGAAAACCGATCGCGGTGTCGAACGAAAAAAAGACGTACCGCGTACTCGATTTGAAGAGATAGAAGAACGTCCCGTCGTTAAGGCTGTAGTGGCCGTGGCTAAACGCCGGTCCGTCTCTACGCGTGAGCTGCTGGAAGCTGTCGGGCGCGATGATGAGGAAGAAGTTGTCGACCCAGTGGTCGCAGCACGTCGCAAGACGGTTTATACGCCGTCGGCGAGTCGAAAGAAAAAGGATGTTAGACGCCGCAAAGATCTTAAGTCTACTCAGCTTACGATGCCCCGAGCAGCCTATCGCGTCGTTAAGATGACATCGCCGAGTATTTTAGGCAGCGAGTTGGCTTCCCAGATGCATACGAAAGCTAACGAGGTCGTTAGAAAATTTGTGGATCAAGGCCTCATGGTCACTGCCAATCAGTCCATTGACTTTGACTCAGCTGCCTTGATTGCTGCTGAATTTGGCTTTGAAGTGAAGAGAGTCACACGGACTGTTGAAGATGTCCTGGGGTGGGAAAAGGAAGATCATTTTGAGAAAGTGTCTCGACCACCGATTGTGACGGTTATGGGTCATGTCGACCACGGGAAAACGACGATTCTCGATGCTATCCGCAAAGCCGATGTTGCCAACCGTGAAGCTGGGGGTATTACCCAACATATCGGTGCGTATACGGTCGAGCGGAACGGTTTGAAAACAGCGTTTTTAGACACACCAGGCCATGCTGCTTTCTCTGCAATGCGAAAGCGTGGTGCTCAGGTTACAGACATTGTTGTTTTGGTTGTCGCAGCAGATGACGGCGTAATGCCGCAAACGATTGAAGCTATTTCGCATGCCAAAAAGGCCGGCGTTCCGATTGTGGTTGCGATCAACAAAATCGATAAGCCGAACCTTAATTTCGACCGCATTTACACCGAGCTTAGCGAGCAGGGCGTTCAAGCTGAAGCCTGGGGCGGTGAAGTTCAATGTGTAAAAGTGTCTGCGAAAAAAATGCTCGGCATTGATGAGTTGCTGGATGCCATTCATGTGCAATGTGAAATCCTGGAATTAAAAGCTCGCATCGCCGGTCGAGCACGTGGCGTTGTTGTCGAAGCGTTTTTAGACAAGGGCCGCGGGAGTATCGCAACGATAATGATCACCGATGGGACGCTCTATGTCGGGGAATTCATCGTTGTCGGAAAGGTCTTTGGCCGAGTACGAGCTATGATTGATCATAATGGCAAGGAACTTAAAGAGGCGACGCCTTCGACGCCCGTTGGTGTTATCGGTCTTACGGAACTGCCCATGGCTGGCGACGTCATGCATGTCGTGAGAGAGGAAAAATTAGCGCGTGAGGTCATTGATCTGCGCTTGACTACCGAGAGAGAAGCCCAGCTTGCGGCTAAGGTTCCGGCTACGCTTGAGGAATTACTCAACCGGTCAGCCGAAGCGCAAAATCCCGAATTGGTCTTGATGATCAAGGCGGATACGCAAGGATCGGCCGAGGCGATTGCGCATGCGATCACGGAGCTTAAATCCAGTAAGGTTAGCACCGCTATTATCTTTAAAGGTGTGGGCGATATTACTGAGAGTGATATTACTCATGCTGAGACAAGCAAGGCATCGTTGATCGCTTTCAATGTCAAGGTATCGAGGGCGTTGGCTGATCTTGCGCTAGCTAGGGGCATTGAAACTCGTCAATTCAACATCATTTACGAACTTCTCGATGCTGTGAAAGACTTGATGGTCAAGAAATTGCCGCCGATCNNACCATAAGCGTACCGAAGATTGGACTGATTGCTGGATCTGCCGTGATGGATGGCAAGATTACCCGGAATTCCATGTTACGTGTTCTTCGTAAATCGGAAGTGGTCTACGCCGGCAAAGTCTCTTCTCTTAAGCGCTTTAAAGACGACGTCAAGGAAGTCGCCNNATTGCTATAGATGGTTTCAAAAATATTGAAATTGGAGATGTTATTGAAGCCTACACTGTTGAGGAAAAACCTGCTGTCCTCGATATCTAATGCTCTAAGAAGCTACGTTCATTGAAGCAAGGGCAAGGAAGATCCACTAGTTTTCCTTGCTCTTGTATTTATTAAGAGATTTTTTTATGAAAAAAAGACAGATGCGACTTGCTGATGAAATTCGCGATATTATTGCGACTTGCATCATGCAGGAGCTATCCGATCCACGCATACATGAAGCTGTGATCACCCATGTTAGGCTGAGTCCAGATTTGCAAGTCGCGACAGTTTATTTCCGTTTTTACGGAGAAAAGCACACCAAGGACGAGATTTTGAGGGGTCTGGAAAGTTGCCGAGGCTTTTTGCGCGGCACGATGAGCAAGTCCCTCGCATTGCGGCGAGTGCCAGAATTGCGTTTTTTCTACGATGAGAGCGTCGAAGAAGGCGCCCGCATTGAAGGTCTACTGGCAAAAATCCATAAAGGTTAAGTTTCCGTGTGCAGTTTGGTATGCTAACCGACACGCTCGACTTAAAAGCGAGCCGGCATTTTCTTGTTGATCTTAGACGAGAAATCAACAGAATCCAATCATGATAGTAAGCTACTCGTACCGCATCAAAGACGCCAGCGTGGGTGAGAAACTTGATAAGAAATCTAGTTCTTTCAACTTTGTCTGGAATTCTATCAACGAGACAAGTTTTGAAGCCATTCGTCAGAAGAGCCAATGAGTGCCTTAGGAAAAAAACTGGGTCTTCACAGTCAGACACTTCAGGCGATAAGTAGAGAGCATTGTACCCGACAACAGCAGTTCAAAAGATGAGTAGAAGTCGTATAGGATCTAACTGTGCTTTAAGGATTTTAAATGAAAGCCGATGGTTCAACCTTCTTTTTTACGTCCGAGTCAGTCAGCGAAGGGCATCCCGATAAAATAGCAGATCAAATCAGCGATGCTATTTTAGACAAGTGTTTGGAAACAGACCGGAATTCACGGGTTGCCTGCGAGACTCTTGTGAAGGGTGGTTTGGTTGTTATTGCGGGTGAAATTACTTCGCGTAGCGTTGTGGACTTTGCTGAAGTTGCACGGGACGTTATTCGCGATATTGGTTATGACAATAGCGAATTAGGATTTGATTTCAGAAGCTGTGGTGTGGTTACAAGCATCAATCGTCAGTCCGAGGATATTGCCATCGGAGTGAATGAGGGCCAGGGCTTATTTAAGGAGCAGGGTGCGGGTGATCAAGGCATGATGTTTGGTTATGCCTGTGATGAAACCGAAGAATATATGCCCGCTACCATAAGTTTTTCGCATCGCATGTTACAAAAACTTGCGCAATTGCGTCGTGATCGAAGGGTTCCATGGCTTCGACCCGATGCTAAAAGTCAGGTCACTGCAGAATATAGAGATAATAAACTTGCTCGCATCGACACCGTCGTTCTCTCGACGCAGCATGCTCCTGAAGCCAAGGGTGAGGAAATTCGTGAATTTGTCATCGAGGAATGTGTTAAGAAAACGATTCCTGCCGAACTTCTTCAGAATACTCGCTATTTTATCAATCCTACGGGTCGTTTTGTCATTGGTGGACCGGTTGGTGATGCGGGTCTTACAGGACGCAAGATCATCGTCGATAGCTACGGCGGCATGGGCCGNNAAGATCATCGTCGATAGCTACGGTGGCCATGGTGCTCACGGCGGCGGAGCCTTCTCTGGTAAGGATCCTTCTAAAGTGGATCGGTCAGGGGCTTATCTCGGTCGTTATATCGCTAAGCATTTAGTGGCGGCAGGCATTTGTAAAAAAGCTCTTGTGCAGATCGCTTATGCCATTGGTTATGCTGATCCTGTCAGCATCTATGTCGATTGCTATGGCACATCGCAGTACACGCGGGAGCAGCTGGCCAAGATTGTAAAAGATCATTTCCGCATGAAGCCACGACAGATCATTGATGACCTTAATCTTTTGCAGCCCATCTATCGCCGTACAGCTGCTTACGGCCATTTTGGGCGCTCTGAGTTTCCTTGGGAACGTCTCGACAAGGTCGAAAAACTCAAAGCTGCTCTATGATTGAGCATCTAAGTGGCAAGGTTTTTAAAAAACTCCTGTCACATATTATCCTTGATGTGAATGGCGTGGGATATGGTGTTGAAATACCAACGTCGGCACTGGTATCGGTTCCGGCAGAAGGCTCGCCGCTAAGTCTGTGGATCTTTACGCGGGTCAAGGAAGATGTCCTGGNNAGAGACGCGAACCTGAAATTCTCCAAACTGTACCTGGCATAGGCAAGCGGACAGCCGAAAAAATCCTGGTTGAATTACAAAGCAAGATCGATAAGTTTCCTACGTTTGATCGGGCCTTTCACCAAGATAGTTCTTCACTCGGAGCGAGTCTTGACCATCAGTTTGTGGATCTTAACGACAAGAAAGTTCAGGATCTGTCTTCAGCGTTGGAAAACCTGGGTTTTAAGAAGAAGGATTTTTTACCAACTTTAAATAAAATCATGGCAGACCATGCTGATGATAATTTTCCGGACCTCGTGCGCCGCGCCCTCGCAATTCTCAAGCCACTCGATAAGTCTAAATCGACTCGGGATTTGGATCAGCTTTTTTAATAAGAAGTTTTCATGAATCGATCGTCTTCCTTGTTCGAAGAAAAAAAGAAGAATGTCGTAAAGGTCGAACGTTTTGTTTCGGGTGAAGCGGGACCTATCGAGGAGCAGGGCACCTTTGAACAAACTTTACGTCCCAGCTCTTTCGATGATTACCCGGGTCAGGTGTTCGTAAAGGAAAATCTTAAAACCTATGTCCAGGCAGCGCGTGCTCGGCAGCGTTGTCTGGACCATGTGATTCTGCATGGTCCACCGGGACTGGGCAAGACAACCTTGGCCCATATTATCGCGAACGAGTTGGCAGTGCCTTTTCATCAGACCTCGGGACCAGCGATTGACAAGCCGGGAGATTTGGCAGGCATTCTTGCTGGTATCGAAGCCAATTCCCTCTTGTTCATTGATGAAATTCATCGCCTTAATATTCAAGTCGAGGAAGTTCTCTACTCTGCAATGGAGGATTTCTGTATCGATATTGTTATTGGCCAAGGACCCACAGCTCGCACGGTCAGGATGCCTTTGCAACCGTTTACGTTGGTGGGGGCGACTACCCGCTTGTCCAGTCTTTCGCGGCCTTTTCTGAGTCGCTTTGGTATTCAAGAAAAACTGGATTACTACGACGATGAATCGATCTGCCTCATACTCAACCGCAGTGCCCGGGTCTTAGGTATCCAGCTCTCTCAGGAGGGAGCTTTGGAACTTGCCTGTCGTTCACGTGGGACCCCACGGATTGCGAATCGCTTATTGCGCAGGGTTTGGGATTTTGCCCAAGTTGCCGGAAAAAGTCAGGTGGAGCGTGCTATTGTCGAATTTGCTCTACGACGGCTCGATATCGATCGTTATGGACTTGATCGAACAGACCGAGAAATATTGCGAACGATTTCGGAGAAATACGGGGGAGGACCCGTCGGTATCGAAACCCTTGCTGCGACTCTCGGTGAAGAAAAGTCGACGGTTGAGGAAGTTTACGAGCCGTACTTGGTCCATCGTGGATTTATCAGGCGCGGACCCAGAGGACGATCGCTAACAGATTTGGGCGCCGCGAGTTTTTAATCCGCGGAGCTTCGCCCCAGATTTGGTGGCAATGCTGTGAGTCTACAAGAAAAAACTTCTATTCGGGAAACGATCAAGCAGCATGATCGTTATCAGTTTGAAACGCGATTTGATTACTCCATTGAGAGCGATCTGCGAAGACCATTTAATCTCAGGTCCAAACATACCTATCATATGGAGGCTTATTTTTTTATTCCCAAGCAAATGGGAATAAATGCCGAAACGTATAAAAAAAGCCATTTCTATGAAGATATCCGCCCTCTCATGCGATTCAACGAGCCGCAATTTTCCCACAATGACTTTGTGAACTCGCGAGAGGATCGTGAAAGTCCGCTGCTTAGACTTGAGCAAATTCTCGAAAGTCTGACCGATGTCCGTCATCCGCAGCGTCTAGCCTACGCGAACGAGGCCGTTGATTTGATCAAGTACTTTGCGTGCTGCTTCGTTAGCAATTACCGTCGCAGGGTTCGGAGACGCTGTAAGGCTATTCAAGAATTGTTGGCAAGTCCTAAAGATAAGAGTTCTCAATTGTACCAAATGTTTGAAGACATCGATCCCTTTCTACGCCGGTATTTTTCACTGTTTCGGCGCTTCGCTGATTTAAGAAATCGCTTCCCTTTGCGCGAGGATTTACGAGAAACCCTTATTCTTGAACTCCTTTTGGCGGAAGAGTATTGTTTCTACCGTTTTCGGGAGGGGGTTGCACTCGTTGTCGAAACCATCGAGCAGGTTCGTAACATTCAAGGCAACGAACTTACCACAGCTAAAAAAAAGTTACGCGTCTGGGCTCGGTTTATTTTCTGGTTTGAGCGTTCACGGCATTTTATGTCCGTCGATGACCAAAGTTCTGCTGCAGNNGACTGGGTAGTATCAAAAAATATCTAAGTCGCATTCTTTACTTAGAAATCAAACCCAACGTTCTCTTCGCGGTTCGGGCACAAACCGGCTATATGGTGGCAGCAGGCCTTGCGGCATTTTGGTATTTTCTAGCCAATTTGGTCATTTTTTCTTATTTGCAATTCGGTGGTTTTAATAACGGAGGTGGCTTTCACAATCTGGTCGGTTTTGGTGGGATTACTGTTATTTTTTCGTTCGTCGTGGCGTATGTGCTTAAGGATCGTATCAAAGAAATCGGAAGGGTGCGGTTTCAAAGTGGGATTTTAGGCAAATTGCCCGATCATACCCATAATATTTTTTATACGAATAATCGTGGGGAAGAGACGTTTATCGGAAAGGTTAACGAGTCGGTAGAATTCGTGCGTAAATTGGATTCTGTTCCACAAGCAGTTCGCGACATCCGAGAAAAAGACGACCTTTGGGATGAGGAAGACAAAGCTAGTCTTCTTTTTTATCGGAAAACTTTTGAGCTGGACTTTCCGGCTATTAGACGGCTCAAACCCCAGTTTTCGACAGTTAAAGATATTATTCGTTTCAGTCTTCGTCGCTATTTAACCAAGCTTGATGACCCTATTCAAATCTATTTGGGCCTCGACAAAAAGGGCTCCGTGCAGGAGGTAGGCATGCCCAAAGTGTATTACATCGGGGTCGCTATTAAATTTTTTTCCGGAGAGCAAAATGGTACTTCAGGCTTTGACTATCAAGTTTTAGTCGTTGATAAAAATGGCATTGTTCGAATCGATGAAGTGGCAAAATCAGTGCGCATTGAACAGTAGAAATAGGATGGTTGCACTGAGCCCAAGCCGGTAAAGAGCAAAGACTAAGAAGCTGTAACGAGAAATAAATTGAATGAAGTACTTAATCGTGAAGTAGCCCACCACAAAGGAAACGGAAACCCCGATATAAAAGATAGGACTAGCGACGTGCTGGCTGATGCCTTTGGCATTGAGTAGAGCTGCGCCAAACATGACTGGGGTTCCGAGTAAGAAGGAAAATTCGACTGCCGCTTTTTTTTCCAAACCGAGAATTCTGCCCCCAATGATCGTTGCCCCACTGCGCGAAACCCCTGGAATGAGGGCACAGGCTTGCGTGAGCCCAATGAGAAAGGCATCTTTGATGCCGATTTGTTGCAAGCCCTTGCGTGAAGGTGCGTAGGCGTCAATGAGCCAAAGTATAATTCCGACTGTAGCCATTGGGATGAGTGTGGAAAGGGGATGGTAGAAAATTTCCTCGATAATATGGGAGCCGAAAAAGCCAACGATGGCTGCCGGTATACTGCCGATGACTAGGGCTGGAAAGAGTTTAGAGGCAATGAACGAGTTTTCAGAATAGCGGATTTTGCGCCATAACCCATAAAGAATGGCGAGCCAATACATTCGAAAATATACCAAAAGAGCTGCAAAAGTACCGAGATGGAGAGCAACATCGAGCTCGAGTGGGAAGGCTTTGCCGGACATAAGCCAATTGGCAATGATGAGATGGGCAGAGCTGGAAATGGGGAGAAATTCCGAGGCACCTTGGATAACCCCCAAAATAGCAGCTTGAAAAATATTAATCTGGTCCATGATTCAGCTTTCGTTGGATGTGTGCTCTCCCATCAGATTAGCAGAAAGGCATCTCTTGTCCAACCAGATCGCTTGCGCTCTATTCCCATTCGATAGTTGCAGGAGGCTTGCTGGTGATGTCGTAGAGAACGCGGTTGATACCGGGAACATTCCGCACGATTTGGTCGGCAACTTTACAAAGGAAAGAGAGTGGCAGTTCACCGACATGCGCTGTCATGGCGTCGACGGCATGGACAGCCCGGAGAGCGCAAGTCCACTCATAGGTCCGTTCGTCACCCATAACGCCGACAGATTTTACGGGCAGCAGGACGACCCCCGCTTGCCAGATTTTTTCATAGTGGTTTTCCTGGCGCAGACTTTCGATAAAAATGTGGTCGGCTTTTCGGGCAATTGCAATTTTCTCAGCCGTCAACTCGCCCACGATGCGGATAGCCAGTCCAGGACCCGGAAAGGGGTGGCGTAAGGTCAGTTGGGCTGGAACCCCGAGTTCTTTTCCGAGCAAACGCACTTCGTCTTTGAAGAGGTAGCGGAAGGGTTCGACAAGCGTCAGTTTGAGGTGATCCGGGAGACCTCCGACGTTGTGATGGCTTTTGATGACAGAAGCTTTGGAACCCGTACCGGCGGATTCAATGACGTCTGGATAAAGGGTGCCTTGCACAAGATGGGTAAACCCTGTTTGCGTGGCGACATATTCGTCGAAGACTTGAATAAAAGTATGACCGATTATTTTTCGCTTCTCCTCTGGGTCCGCAATTCCTCTAAGGTTTTTGAGGAAGAGTTCGCCTTTTTCCAGGCGTTGGACTTTGAGTCCGAGTTCCTGCAACTTGGTAAAAGTTTCTTCAGACTCACCTTGTCTCAGAAGGCCGTGGTCTACGAAAAGACAAGGTACGCGGTCCTTGCCGAGCAGTTTGGTCAGGAGAACGCCGCAAACCGTCGAGTCGACGCCGCCTGAAATCGCAAGGATGAGCTTGTCGGTTTTTTTTAAGGTCCGGTTTAGATTTTCCGAGATTTGCTCGATGATCCCCTTGGGGGTCCAGGTGAGTTTCATCTTGCAGATTTTTTCAGCAAAATTACGGAGCAAGCTCAGACCTTGTTCGCTATGATGAACTTCCGGATGAAATTGTAAGCCTAACCAGGGCTTGGTGCGGTGTGCAATCGCTGCGACCGCGCCGCTTTCGGAGTGGGCAAGAACTTCAAAATCGCGCGGAAGCGTTCGAACATCGTCGCCATGGCTCATCCATACTGTCTGACCGGAAAGGGTATTGGAGAAGAATTGCTTACCCAAGTCTGAGGACTCGGTACTGAGTTTAAGCAGTTCGCGTCCGTATTCTCTTTTTTCCAAGGACTGCACGCTACCCCCCAAAGAATGAGAAAGAAGCTGCATTCCGTAGCAAATGCCGAGGACGGGTTTTTCGCTGGCTAGAACCCAAGTCGGGATAGTGGCAGCAGTCGAGCTTTTTACGGAGTCCGGGCTGCCGGATAAGATGATACCGTGGATACAGCTTAGATCTGGGGTGGTGGTTGAACGTCCATCGATGATCTCAGAATAAGCCCCGAGCTCTCTCAGTTTGCGTGCGATGAGGAAGGTGTATTGTGAGCCGTAGTCACAGATTAAGAGTGTTGGCTTTTCCAAGTTCTGCCCTTTCTAAGAAGTTATGTGCTCTGCGCAGTTGCGTTGATGTTCATCTTGCCAGCCACTAAGTCTGCGATCCCTCACTGTGTTCGGGATGACAACGCCTTTTAGGGGTGTTCGGGATGACAACGCCTTTNNTGGGCGCCTCGCGGGTAATATAGACATCGTGAACATGACTTTCCTTCAGGCCCTGCGAGGTAATTGTTAAAAAACTCGCCTTCGCTTGCAAGTCTGGGATGCTGCGGGCTCCTACGTAACCCATCGCAGAACGGAGACCACCCATGAGCTGAAATATGTTCGTTGAAAGGGGACCCTTGTAAGGAACGCGACCCTCTATACCTTCCGGGACAAGTTTGCCCTGATCTTCGACATTAGCTTGTGCATAGCGATCTTTACTGCCCTGAGCCATCGCTGCGAGCGAGCCCATGCCTCGGTAACCTTTGAAGCTTTTACCTTGATAGATGATCAACTCGCCAGGCGCTTCGTCGGTGCCGGCAAAAAGATTGCCTATCATCACAGTTGCTGCGCCTGCGGCTANNAGCTTTGACGATATCGCCTGAAAACTTGATACCGCCATCCGCAATGATCGGAATACCAGCCTCGCGAGCTGCGCGGGCGCATTCCATAACAGCGGAAAGTTGGGGAACACCGATGCCAGCTACGATACGGGTTGTACAGATACTACCCGGACCGACCCCGACTTTTACCGCATCCGCACCCGCTTCGATAAGAGCTCGGGTGCCTTGCGCCGTCGCAACGTTGCCAGCAATAATTTCGAACGGGAAGCGGGATTTAAAGCGGCGATGAATTTCCTTAACCGCTTGAATAACCCCTCGACTATGGCCGTGAGCCGTGTCGATCACGAGAACGTCACATGCCACCGCTAGCAGAGCTTCGGCGCGTTGAAGATAATCCTCTCCCACTCCGATCGCTGCTCCGACTAGTAAGCGGCCTGTCGCATCCTTGGAGGCATGGGGATGCAGTTTCGATTTTTCAATGTCTTTGAATGTGAACATGCCCAGCAGCGTTTTTTTGTTCCTATCGAGTACAGGAAGTTTTTCAATGCGATGTTTTTGTAAAATTAAAATCGCTTCTTCCGGGCTTGTATCGTCGCTTGCTGTGATGACATTCTTAGTCATGATGGAGCTGAGCGCTTTGGACGGATCATTTTCAAAACGTATATCCCGCCCGGTGACGATCCCGACGAGCTGAGCCGAAGAGTTCATGACGGGTAGACCCGAGATACCATGCTCTTTCATGAGTTCGATGGCGTGCCCTACCGTCGCATCGATATGGATACTGACCGGTTGCGCAATCATTCCAGACTGGGAACGCTTGACTACAGCGACTTCGCGGGCCTGGCTCGCTATGCTCATGTTTTTGTGAATGACCCCAAGCCCGCCTTCTTGGGCCATCGCAATGGCTGTTTGCGCTTCTGTAACAGTATCCATCGCTGCTGAAAGCAAGGGGGTTTTGAGAAAAATTTTCTTCGTCAGTTGTGTGGTGATATTTGTCTCGTGGGGTAGTATTTCTGAATATTGTGGTTCCAGCAGAACGTCATCAAAAGTTAGACAGCTTCTAAAGCGCGCATCGTTGTTGTTCATAAAATTCCTTTTTATTGCGATAAGTTTCGGATTCAGTCACCGGCCAGCGTATTGTTTTTCTTTGGCCAAGANNTCTGCCAGAGAAACAGGCGTCGCAGTGCGAAGACGGAGAAAACAGCGAATGTAGATCATCGAGCGTCGGATAAATCAGCGCATCAGCCCCAATATATTGCCTGATATCCTCTATGGAACGTGTGGAGGCTATGATCTCGTTCGTACGCGAAATATCTATACCATAGATGCAGGGGAACTTCAAAGGCGGGGAAGCGGACACAAAGTAGACCTCTCGCGCTCCCCGTTCGCGTAGCAAAGAGACAATGAATTTAGAAGTCGTCCCTCTTACGATAGAGTCATCCACAACGGCAACTTTTTTACCTTCAATCAGGCTGTGAACCGCATTGAGTTTTTGTTTAACCAAATGTTCTCGCGCTGCCTGATTCGGTGAAATAAAACTGCGTCCGATGTAGTGATTTTTAACGAGTCCACGTTGGTAGGGAACACCCAGCTCATCGGCAATACCTTGCGCACAGAAGAAAGCTGAACTGGGTACATCGATGACGATGTCCGGTTTTAAGTGCGCTTTGCGAAAATGCTTGGCAAGCGCACGACCCATTTTTTCGCGCTCTGAGGCTACTAGGCGGTCGAAGAAATGGGAGTCTTCACGTGCAAAGTAAATATATTCAAACACACAAAACGCTTTACGTTTCTTGATCCCGTTGTAGAAGTGCAGCTTTTTATCTCTATCGATAAAAACCGCTTGACCGCCTTCCAGAGTATAGATTTTTTGGTAGCCAAGGTAGTCGAGACAGGTCGATTCCGAAGCAAAAATGTAGGAAGATTCCTTGTCTTCGTTGATTTTAACCCCGAGCATGAGGGGTCGGATATTGTTGGGGTCATTAAAAGCTAACATGCCGTGGTCAGCAATGAGCACCACAGTCGCATAGGCACCTTCAACCAGCCTTTGAGTTTCTCGCACTGCAGCAAAGAGTTGTTGAGGCGTAAAGCTCTTGCTGGTGTTTATCATCAGCGACTGAGAAAAGGTGTTGAGAATGAGTTCGACATCGTTTGTCGTCTGCATGGAGCGCCCATGCGTATTTAGAAAATATTCGCGAAGCTGCTCAAAATTCGTCACATTCCCGTTGTGAATCATTGCCAAACGCAAAGGTTCATGAAACGCCAAGGGCTGGGCATTCAGGAGCGAATTATCGCCTTGGGTTGCATAGCGAATATGGCCGAGTCCCATACGTCCCGGCATAAATTCAGCACTTTGAAAAATATAATTCGCAAGCCCGCGTCCTTTCAGGACTTGGAACTCTTTGTCGTAAACGACAATGCCAGCGTTATCTTGCCCACGATGTTGGAGGGTATTGAGTCCGTAGAGGAGCTCCTCGTAAACATCATAGGGAGCATAGATACCTATGACTCCGCACATATTTTCCTCACCCTCAGGTTTGTTGAGATTGCTACGTTCGTTTTTGCCTAAATCAGAATATCTCGCAAGACCTTACTATAGATTTGATGTTCGACAGCGAGTCCGCGTTTTTCAAGCTCAGCCTCAGTTGTCACACCCGTCAAGTCGACGGGGAACTGGGCGATGATTTCGCCGGTGTCGACACCCTCATCCACAAAATGAATGGTAACTTTGGTTTCTTTGAGTTTGTTGGCAAACGCCCATTTATAGGCACCTAGGCCTTGATGGAGTTTAGTATCAGCAGGATGGATGTTGATGATACGTTTTGGAAAGTGGGCAACGAACGAGGGTGACAAGACCCGCATGAAACCCGCAAGGACGAGATAGTCAGGATTCCATCGGTCCAGTGTCGTGAGTAATGCGTCTTCAAAAATACTTTGTTCCTTGCCCTTGGACGGGACGCAAAGAGTCTTTAAACCCCGATCCCTAGCTAAACTGAGTCCTGGTGCATCGGATTTGTTCGCAATGACGGCAGAAATTGTGCATACGCCTCGCAAAATCCCGTGCTGGGTTTCCTCGACGATACGCAACATATTGCTACCGGTTCCTGAAATCAAGATCACGATGGTCTTAGGCAAACAGCTCCCTTCCAATATCGTTGCGGTAAAAAAAATCTTTGAAGTCCAGGTGTGCAAGAGTGCTATAAACCGCAGTCGCNNTCGAGAGTCTGCCCCAAGGCTGCGCAATTTAAGATACGTCCACCATTCGTGAGTAGACGTGAGCCTTCTTGGTAGGTGCTAGCCTGAAAAAGCAGGAGGTCTTTAGCAAGTTGCTCACAATGCGGTATGGGGAGTCCAGTTTCAAAGATGCGAGGATAACCTTTGGCAGCTAGGACAACATTGACACAGGGTCGGGGGTCTATCTTCAGTTCAACTTTATCGAGGGAGTGTTCAAGGCAAGCTGTGATGAGTTCCGCTAGCGAGCTTTGCAGACGCGGCAGCACAGCTGAGCTTTCGGGATCACCGAGACGCACATTGTATTCCAAGAGAAAGGGTTCCCCCTCGCTGATCATGAGTCCGAAGTAAAGAAAGCCGATGTAGGGGATCTGCTCTTTTTTCAGACCGGCAAGAGTTGGTTTTATGATGCGTTTTTCAATTTTTAAGCGTAGGGTTTCATCCAGTAGGCTATCGCAGCTCACGGCCCCCATGCCTCCGGTATTGGGACCTAGATCCCCGTCATAGGCGCGCTTATAGTCTTTGGCTGCTGGAAGCAAGGTATACTGCTCACCATTCGTAATGGCAAAGACCGAAAGCTCATGACCCTCAAGTCTTTTTTCGATCACAAATTCAGTTGAAGAGAAGCGACCGAGCAGTTCGCTAAACGCAGTCTGCGCTTCTTGTGCGTTATGACAAACAGATACGCCTTTGCCTGCCGCGAGGCCGTCCCATTTGATGACGCAGTCACCGTGCATTTGCGAAATAGCGAGTTCGGCTTCATGCACGGTCTTGGCAATTGCGAAGGGTGCGGTATGAACGGAGTATTTATGCATGAAGTGCTTGGCCCAAATTTTAGAAGCTTCTAAGCGGGAGGCTTCTCGGGACGGACCGAAGACGCAAAAACCTTTTTGGGTCAGGAAATTTTGAATTCCGAGAGCCAGGGCTTGCTCTTGGCCAACTACAACCAGCTCAATAGCGTGCAGCCGGCAGAAATTTTCTATGCCATTGAAATCATCGATTGCAATCGGGGCGCTGCGCACGCAGCCGGCATTACCTGGCAGAGCCCAGACTTCATTGCGACCTTTGTCACTTAAGGACCACGTCAACGCGTGCTCACGGGCACCGGAGCCAATCACTGCAATTCTCATAGAAGAATCTCGCTGCGCAAGGCGTCATCGTCCTTCTGTAATTTCTGTTTCATGTTTTGGATATCCGCAGTTAAACGGGTGCGCAGATGCGGGAGATTCAAAGCTCGTAAAGCGGCGCTGGCAGCTTGTTCGGGATAGACAGCCGTGACCGCTGGAGCTTGCGATGGCATAAGAAGAGAGGAATAGACATTCAACTGTATATCTGTGCGATCTTTAAAGGGTGGACAGTTGATCACAGGAATATTGAGATTGGCCGAAAGCGCTCCGCCTAAACCGTTAGATCGACCGGCAACCGCAATGACGCAGCCTGGTTCTATAGAGTCGTTATACTCTTGGGCAAGCTCGGTGATCCGTTCACCATTTTTGTGGGCGGAAACAATGTGCATGTCGATCATGATGTTGTGCGTCAGCAAAAGATCACGGATTTGTTGGGCAAAACTCAAATCTTCTTTGGAACCCATGACAATAGCCACGTAGGCGGGTTTGATAATTTTCTGTTCGACCAGGTGAAAATAGGTCTGGGTCGCCAGTGGGATAGTCGAGGACTGATGCGGACTGCGATCGAAGAGTTGATGATAGACCCACTCATAGCGTCGTTTGGCTTCCGCGAGAATAGCGTCGGGAACCTCGAGATTGTCATTTTTGTTTTCGAGCAAGTATTGGCGAATGTATTCTTTGTCGAACCATGGGGATTCATTGGCTGCTTCCCGCTTATCGAGCAACCAGAAACGCGAGCAGTCGGGGGTATGGATTTCGTCAATCAAAGTGATTTCGTCATCGATCAGACCAAATTCGTACTTGGTGTCGACCATACTGAGGCCGTGACTTTGGCAGACACTTTGACCATAGGCGAAGAGTTTGAGAGCGATCTCAGCGATGGCGTCATAGTTATTGCGACTCACCCAGCCATGTTCGATAATTTCTGCGGGAGAAACGGGACGATCCACTTTTTCCTTGGTCGTTGGTGTGAGAATGGCTTGAGCAAATTTCTGATCTTTTTTCATACCATCCGGCAGTTCGACACCTGAAATTTTTCGAACACCCTTTTCATAGGCACGCCAGAGCGAGCCCGTCAGGTATTGGCGGACGATAAATTCCACCGGTAGGGGTTGGGCTTCCCGTACCATGGTGATATTCGGCGCCACCGTTTTTACGAAATGATTGGGCACAATCGTTTTCGTCAGATGGAACCACTCTGCGGCCATCTGGGTGAGAACAGTGCCTTTGCCTAAAAATGAGCGCGGTAATATGCGATCGAAACACGATAGACGATCGGTTGCGACCAAAAGCCGGTGTTGGGCGTCGAGTCGGTAGCTTTCTCGAACTTTACCACTGTGTAGCTTCTTCAATTGGGGACTGGCAAATTTGTAAAACGCGTCAAGCATCTTTTGCTTTCCTCTTAATGTTTAAAATGACGTAATCCGGTGAAGAGCATAGCGATACCGAGTCGATCACAGGCTGTGATAACTTCGGTATCGCGTATAGAGCCGCCAGGTTGTGAAATATGTCGAATGCCAAATTGATGGCAGAGCTCAATCGTGTCTGCAAAAGGAAAAAAAGCTTCCGAGACCAGGAGTGCCTTGCCCAACTCACTCTTTATGTAGGCGTCGAGTTCAGCGGGGTGATGTTTGAATTCAGCAGTGAGATTCTCTTGGGCTTTTTCAATGGCAAGTTTGACAGCGACTATGCGGTTGGGTTGTCCGCAGCCCATGCCGATGAGTTGGAGAAAACCGTCATGGGTTTTGCGCACGATCGCGATGGCGTTTGAACGCATCGGTCGAATGGCCTTCAAGGCGAAGAGGGTCAGCTCGGAGCATAGATCTTTGGGAATATAAGTGCTGACCCAATTGAGGGAGTCATAGAGTTGGACGTCTTTATCTTGGATAAGAAGGCCACCCTCGACAAAGCGATACTCGCGTTTCTGAGCAGCTATTGCTGGGTTGTAGGTGATGACCCGCAAAGTTTTTTGCTGCCTTAAGTAGTCATGGGCTTCGGGACTAAAGTGTGGCGCGAGGATAATTTCGATAAACTTCTTTTGGGGACTTTGAAGATTGAGAAAAGCGACCGTGTTGTAATCCACGCTGCTATTGAAAATGACTATAGACCCGAATGCTGAAACCGTATCCCCCAGCCAAGCGATCTCGAAGACTCTGCGTTGATTCGTGCCCTGTGCTATACCGCACGGAGTGTTGTGTTTTATGATGCAGCAAGCTTCTTTTTCGAGGTCGCGAATCGCATCGAGCGCCGCTTGGATGTCTAGAATATTATTGTAGGACAGGTCCTTGCCTTGGTGACTTTGGATGCCATAGAAGCTATTTTTTTCCTGCAGAAAAAACTGCGCATCCTGATGGGAGTTTTCGCCATAGCGGAGAGTTTGAGCTTGCTTGAAGGACAAATGCAAGGCCGGAGTAGGCTGCCAGAGTCCGACAGCATTGGCAATGTTGGCGTCGTACTCGGCCACCCGGCTGAAGGCGCTGGCCATTAAGGCCCGTCGTTTTGCGAGGGAAAGGCTACCGTTCTTCTGTTCAAGTTCGGCAATCACAGCTCGGTAGTCTTCATGATGAACAAGGACGCCAACATATTTGAAATTTTTAGCTGCAGCACGCACCATAGTGGGACCACCGATGTCGATCCATTCCATGAAGGTATCCGACTGGTTTTCGGGATCGGCTTTATCGGCAAAAGGATAAAAATTGCATACGACAAGATCGATTCCTTGGATATTTAAAGCCTGAGCTTCATCGTGATCCCGTTCGCGATCAAAAAGCAGAGCTGCGGAGATGGCGAAGGATAAAGTTTTAATTCTCCCACCAAAAGCTTCGGCTTGCTGCGTGACAGCACTAATATCGGTGATAGGCAAGCCCGCATCTTCTAGAATTTTTTTCGTGCCACCGGTAGAAATCAGCTCGCAGCCAAAACGGTGCAATGTTTGCGCGAGAGGAATTAAATGCGTCTTATCATAGCAACTGAGCAGAGCGCGTTTGATCGGGATGTCCATTTAGTCTCCGACGTATTTTACGAGGTTTTCAAAAAACAGTAGGCCTTGGCCTTTATCACGAGCCGGCAAATGAGGCCAACGGGGATGGTTATAGGCAGAGAGAAAGGCTTCCGGATGCGGCATCATCCCCAATATGCGCCCACTTGGATCACAGAGAGCCGCGCAACTTTGGAAGGAGCCGTTTGGGGTGTAAGGCTTTCCCTCTTCATCGGCATAGCTCATGGTGATGAGATTTTTTGTGCTGAGTTCGAGCTCGGCTGCTTCATCCGTAACAAGGAGACGGCCCTCCCCGTGACGTATTGGCAAGTCGATCCATTCATCGGGCCATAATTGGGCAAGCGGACTGGCTTGGTTCATGCGACAGCGCACCCACTCGTCTTGGAACTGACCGCTAGCGTTTGCGACTAAAGCGACACGGTGCGGTTCTGTGTTCTGCTGATTTCCCGGCAGCAGGTCGAGGGCAAGCAGGATTTGAAAGCCATTGCAAATGCCGAAAATAAACCCACCGTTCTGTGTGAATCTAAGCAGTTCCTCTCGTAAAGATTGACCGGAGCGCGTGTGTTTAAAACGTATGCGGTTCGCCAAAACACGCCCGGCACCTAAATGATCCCCAAAAGAAAAGCCACCGGGGAAGTGCACAATATGAAAATCATGGATGGAGATTGCATCCTTGAAGAGTTCGTTGACGTGAACGCGAGAAATGGTGGCGCCCGCGAGCTGATAAGCAGCAGACGTTTCTTCTTCACAATTAAAGCCCAGTCCCCAAAGGATCATCACTCGTATCATGATGCAGTTCCTTCCCAGGCTTGACTCATTTGCGGCACGGAACAATGGAGGAGCGTGTTGTTTTGAACACGACAAACGAGAAAGGGATCAGCGCTAACTTTGCCGAGAAAGGTCGCATCCGTACTCAAAATGCGTTCGAAGTCAGAGCGAGCCCTGTCTTTGACGGAAACGATGAATCGCGAATGACTTTCGGAAAAGAGCGCTGCCTGGGGGGAGAGAGTCTGTAAATCGAGCGTGATCTCAGCGCCTAGGCCGCTACCGATACAGGATTCGGCCAGTGCAACGCCCAGGCCGCCATCCGACAAATCGTGTGCGGAAGAGAGGAGATGGGCGCTGTGGGCGCTAGCAAATTTTTGATAAATGCGCTTGGCGTCTGGGGGCCGAACTTGCGGTACGTGCGCTCCCAGGTGACCGAACAGGCGGTAAAACTCGGAAGCACCGAGCTCGTCATAAGTTTTTCCAATCAAATAGATGCAGTCACCGACGGCTTTCCATTCTGTTGTCAGAGTGTGACGAACATCGGGAATGCCTGCCACCATAGAGTAAAGAACGGTCGGTGGAATGCTGATTCGATCTTTGCCGCTGCCGAAGTCATTTTTCATGCTGTCTTTGCCTGAGGTCATCGGAATAGCGAAGAACACGGACAAGTCAAAAAGGGCGTCGCACATGCGGACAAGCTTGGCCAGTTTGAGCTTGCCGTCGGGATTTTTGACGGGGTCGTAAACAATGTCGGGTAAGCAGAAATTTTCATTTACCGACCAGAAGTTGGGCTGCTCATCCGCTGGATCCGGTAGGCGTGCCCCGACAGCGATCATCTGACGAACAGCTTCGTCAAAGGAGCCGGCCGACATGTGGTAAGGGTCGATGTCTCCGTAGCGGGGAATGATACCATTGCTGATAGCGATACCGCGATAATCATCAAAATTTAAGCGCAAAACAGCAGCATCTTGGGGGGCATTTTGTTTTTTACCCATCAGGGGCTTGATAATGGTGCGGCCTTTGACTTCATGGTCGTACTGACGGATGATGGCACGCCGTGAGCAGATGTTATCACTCGCAAGGAGATCGAGAAGACTTTTGTTATAGGCCTCGAACGCGCCAAGTTGGGGTTCTGCAAGATGGGGTTTTTGCCACTCGGCTTCAAGATATTTTTGCGGCAAACCGTTGTGCAGAAAGTCGAGATTCAAAAAAGCAACTTGCGTGTGCTCCTAGCGGACATCGAGAAACCCGCTATTGGTAAAGTGGCCGATGACACTGATTTCGACTTCGAAGTCTTGTGCAAGATCTTGTAGGGTCGCAATTTTATCGGCTTCACAAACCAGGGTCATACGTTCTTGCGATTCGGAAACAAAAATTTCCCAGGGTTTGAGACCAGGATATTTAAGCGGCACTTTCTCTAGGTGAACGAGCGCGCCACCTGCGATGTCTGCCAGTTCGCCAACTGAGGAGGAGAGTCCACCAGCGCCGTTGTCGGTACAGCTTTTGACTAAGTCCAAGCGGCAAACGTGTTCCAGAAAGTCGGAAAGAAATTTCTGCGTCACGGGGCTGCCAATTTGTACGATGGTGGTGGGTGTCCTGTCATCGGTATAGGTCGAAGATGCGGTTGCACCGTGGATGCCGTCTTTGCCAACGCGACCACCGACTGTCACTATGCAGTCACCTGGTTCAACGGTTTTGAGCGAGCTATCGCGGGTGCCATAGCGGGCGGGAAGCAGGGCGCCGGTGCCACAGAAGACAAGGGGTTTGCCGCTATAGCGTTCATCATAAATTATCGAGCCGTTGACAGTGGGGACGCCCGATTGATTGCCGGCATCCTTGATACCCCGTACGACACCGTCACGTATATAACGAGGGTGTTTCTGTCCCTTCAAGAGTTCCTTGGCGTAAGTCGGTGGACCAAAGCAAAGCACGTTCGTGTTAAAAAGCAAGCGAGCTCCGCCTATACCTGTGCCCAGAGCATCTCGGTTGACCCCTAAGACACCGGTCATCGCTCCGCCATAAGGATCTAAGGTTGAAGGTGTATTGTGGGTTTCGACTTTCCAAACAAAAAAGGTGTCGGCATCGACTCGAACGATGCCTGCATTGTCGTTGAAGACTTTCACCAGGAAGGACTTGCCCGCTTCCTGAAACTGCTGGTCGATCTGTTCGGTAGCTCTCTTAATTTTAGATTTAAAAAGCGAATGGATGGTGCGCGATTCACCGGTATCCAGGTCGCTATAGTGTATGGTGGCGTTGAATTCCTTATGTTTGCAATGTTCTGACCAGGTTTGGGCGAGTATTTCTAATTCGCAGTCGCTTGGGCTTCTTTGTTTAAGTTTGAAATGGGCGACGATAGCTTGCATCTCTTCTAAATTGAGGGCGAGCTGGCGTTCTTGGGAGAACTTAAGCAGAGTCTCTGGACTTTGCGTGACTTGCAACCAGGCTTGGTCGGTGTCACTAAACAGCTCAACGCTTTCAGCGCCTTGGCGGAGTGGGGCTTTCTTAAGCGCGTTAAAAGTGAACTCGTGGATGAGGGCATTGCCCAGCAGTTTGTGGGCAAGCTGCGTCAGTTCTAGCTCGGAAAGGTTTTTTTCTATGAGGTAGAGCTCATGGGTTCGAATCTTGGGTGAAGGGTAGCCGAAACGATCTTCGAAAGTTTTTTCGGCACAGTGTGCTTCGTCGTCGGTGATGCCAGGCTTTTTGGAAACAATACAGGTGTGCTTGAACTGCTGATCCAGGAAGTGTCTGTTGGGGGATTCACTGCCTGGCAAGGCAATAAAGATCGAGTTTGCAACCGTATCAACGAGGTGTTTTTCGACAAAGTCTATTTCTTCGCCTCTAAGCGTGCCTTCGAATTCAAGCATGCGACTTTTTTTAATAGAACCAGCATCCATTCGCAAATGTCTGAAGGCGGTCGTCGTCAGCTCATGCGAAGCACTTTGGCCCGTGTCTGCGTTAGGGATGAGGTAGACGCATGTGTTCATTTTAACTCTCTCCTTACTCTTCGTAAGGAAAGTGTAGAACTGCGTCGGATTCTGGAGACAGGATGCTTATCGAGCGATCGCCACTTACAATGCCCGCACGCTTGGCTTGCAGCTTAGTGTTTTGCAGTTCCCTAAGAACGCGTTCGACAGCTTCGGGGGCTAGTACAAAGAGCATGCCGTTTCCCATGTTCCAAGTTAAATAAGCTTGGGTATGGGAGACATCGCCCCACTCTTGCAGTTTTAGCTGTTCAGGATGGGGAGCGTGCAAGTTGTCGAGCACAGCGCCTTTGTGCCAGGGAGCTAGAATGCGTTCGAGGTTGCCCGGTATGCCACCACCTGTGATATGCGCAATCCCTTTTATAGAATGCTTATTTTTGAGCAGCTGGAGAATATAAGGAGCGTAGATAAGGCACGGGGTCAGGAGCTTTTCACCCCAGGTGCTTTCGGCATCGAACGGCTCGCGGTGCCACGCATCGCCGTAGCGTGCGTCGAGAATTTTTCTAGCTAGGGAAAAGCCATTGCTGCGTAGGCCACAGCTGCGCAAGGCGATCACGACGTCACCTTCTTGAATGCTCGAGCCATCGATGGGTTTGGTGTCGTTGGGGAGAATTCCGAGACCTGTGGCGCACCAGTTGAAGTGCATGCGCGGACCATAGCCGCCGATGCGTGTACCAAGTTCAGCAATTTCCCCGCCGGTGACCATCATGCCGGCTTCATCAGCGGCTTTTTGTAAACCTCGTAAGAGCACATCGACGATACTGGAATCGAGACTATCGACATCGAGAATGTTCGATAAATGCGTAGGTTCTGCACCACTACAGATCAAGTCATCCGCGATCATAGCCGTAAGGTCAAAGCCGAGCGTGGTGTAATTTCCGCAGCGTTCCGCCACCTCAATTTTAGTGCCGATACCGTCGGAGCTGATGGCGAGGGTGTGCGTGGGTGTTTTGAGCAATTGGCAGTAGTAGTGATCGGGAGTCGGCGCAGCTGCTCCCCACTTGCCTTCGCGATTTTGGAAGGTCTTTTTTGCAGCATAAAACGCTGATTGTGAACATTGATCAGCCAGTGGTAACGACGGTTCTGATATCGGAGCTGATGAATTCAAGCGCGACATGGTCGGACTCCGCGGAGGAGAAAAACAATAAGCTCTCTTTGGGAGAGGAATCTTAAAGTAAGGATCTCGAAGAATCAAGAAGGGATTCTTGGGGCTTTGTCGCGAACGTGCTGAGTTCCGATTCGGTCGGTTTAAAGCGGAGCTTCTTAAGCGCTGTTCTAGAGCTCAGTCTTTGGTGCTGAGGAAAGAAGTGCGTTTATTTTTTGAATGGAACCTTTCACAGGGTAATCAGAAATGTCAGAAGGGTCGCAAGTATTGAAAATTTTCGTGGTACTTGTTTCCATTTGAAGGCCATCAATCGTTGACAGAAATCCAGCAAGTTTTTCAGAGGAGAAAATGTCGTTCATAAGAAACTCCCTAATACTATCGCTTGCGTCGTTCCACTGCTCCAAGATAGCCGAAAAACTAAGGTGCTGTTTGGACGCGGGGTGGAAAACAGAAATAAAGGCCAGTGTCTTTGCAGGTGATTTCGACGAGTTCAATGCCATTGTCGAATGTCGATTCGTCAGCGCTGACACGTCCGGCGAAGATACTACGTAGGAGCTAAGAGGCGACCCCTCGGCTGCCGCTCGGGGTGNNGGTTTAACTTAAGGAAGCGCCATGTGCGCCAAGCAAAGCGCAAGAGGATCAGTGAGATGCAAAGATCACCACCTTAAAGTCGAGCAGATAGAGGTGAACGCTTCATCATGATGGGATGGGTAACCTACCAGCAGAGCTGATGGAGTTAGAGTAGGCAGGCCGAACCGTTGAGGTGAATAGGAATTACCCCGAAAGTTCTAATGTCGAGGACGCTGACCAAATTATGGCTCTTGGGAAAGCCGCATAGAAAGAATCGTAAAGCGAGATTCTTCTAGTCCTCCGGGGGCATCGACCTCCGGCATGTGTGCAAGGGTGCTCTTGTGAACTTGGGAGGTCCTGTTGGTCCACCAACAGGTGGTTGGAAGTTACCATGAAAATGGTGATGAAGAGTTAACAGGAATTCAGACTACATCATAGTACCGATGAAACGAAGTAATGCTCGCGGAGGGAAGGGTGTAGCGGAAAGGAGCAAGTGCAGTGAGAAAAGTGGAACCGGACACAGTGACGGGTAACTCTGACAAACACAGTGTNNAGGGAAGATCCAGAATTCAGGCGAGCACTTATTGCAACCAAATCTCGGAGCAATAAAAAAGAGAAGTTCAATAACTTGTTGCACCACCTAACACCAGAACTGGTCGGACAGTGTCTTGCCAGAATACCACTGAAAAGTGCACCGGGTGTAGATGGTATGACAGCGAAACAAGCACTGGATAACGTTGACTGGTTGCTCCCGTCACAACTAGATGCAATCCATAAAGGGAAGTACGAAGCTCCTCCGGTGCGTAGGGTATTAATACCCAAAAGCAACGGAGGGCAACGCCCGATAGGAGTGCCTCAAGTCATCGACAGAGCGATCCAAGCAGGAATGGCTAAGATCTTAAATGAAATTTATGAACAAGATTTCTTACCTTGTTCATTTGGATTTCGACCGAAGATTGGGTGTCATCATGCTTTGGCTACGATCAATGAGTTGCAGTACAAATGGAAATTAAACTACGCATTGGAAGTTGACATCCGAGATTTCTTTGGAAGTCTTAAGCATGACGCTGATGACTTCCTTATTCTATGTAAGAACAAAGAAGATATGGAAAGCGTGAAAACGTTACTCATAGCCAGATTCGCTCAGTTCGGACTCTCGCTAGCTGAAGAAAAGACACACACGACGGACCTCACGCCACGAAGCAATTCTGGTAAGGATCGTAGACGAATAAGTTTTCTTGGGTTTAATATTCTTCGAGTACCTAACCGTAACGGTACAGGTATAAAGACAGTATTTCAAACTGAAGGAAAACGGTTCACGCGTGCGAAAGCACAAATGAAGGAAAAGATGTTTAAAATGATGCATGTTGATGTTGGTACACAAGCTAAGGTGCTTAACTCGACATTGATCGGCCATCTTAACTACTACGGTATTGCTGGCAATCTTAAGCACATCCAGAACTTCTGGGACTTTACAAAACGCTACTGGCGTCGATGTTTATCCAGGAGAAGTCAGAATGGTGCCGTGAATTGGGAGAAGATGGACGAGCTGTTGAAGAAATACCCGCTTATCTCTCCACGCATCAAGATTCCTTATCAAGCAATGAACCAATACGTCAGGTTGTAATCGTTCTCTGATTCGAAGAGCCCATTGCCGGAAATCGGCCCGATGTGGTTCTGTGGTGGGGTTGGCTCAGTAATGGGTCAGCCTACCCGATTCTCG
>PLEQ01000188.1 GCA_003136475.1 Deltaproteobacteria bacterium | reverse complement strand
GTGGGGACCACTAACGACAAGCATTTGGATGCGTTTAAAGCAATTCCTGACTTCAGCTCGTTTAAGGGCCGATTCGAACTGGTAACCGTGCCCTATATCTTGCTGCCAGAGCAGGAAGCTTTGATCTTTAAACGCGATATAGAAACGATAAAAGTGAGTAAACCGGTCTGTCCGCATATTTTGGAAGTTCTCTGTACATGGGGTGTTCTCACCCGCCTGAAGCAGCCGGATCCTGAGCGCTACTCGCAGAAGTACCGATCGGTGGTGACGCGACTCGATCCGTTTTCGAAATTAGCGATTTATCAAAACCACTCTTTCATTCCGGGCTTTCCCCGCTCAGAGCAAGGGCTCATTAAAGAAGTCCGCGACGAAATTATTTCCGAATCGCAGGGCACACTCATTTACGAGGGTCGCTTCGGCGCCTCTCCGCGCGAACTCCGCGCCATCTTGCATCGCGCAGCCCATAACAACCAGTATGCCGACTTAACACCCATGGCTATTTTTGAGGAAATCGAAAGCCTTATCCGCGATAAGTCCGTGTATGAATTCCTCCAGTTCGAACCGCGGAGTCGCTATCACGATGTTCTTTATTTCTTAGAAAAGTTGAAGGAGAACTTTGCACGCACTTTTGAAAATGAAGTGATTCAAAGTATGTCGATGGTGGGTGAGGAGGAGTACAATCTCCTTCTCGAGAGATACATCACGAATGTCGTGGCTCAAATTAAGAATGAAAAAATTTGGGATGAAAGTTCGCACTCGCATGTACCGGCCTCAAATACGATTATGAATGAAGTTGAAAGTATCCTGCATATAACCGGCGCCGTTACAGAGCATCGCAACAATCTTCTCAGTAGAATTGCTGCCTTCCGCATTGAAAATCCAAGTCGCAGTGTGGTGGTGGCGGAGCTGTTTCAAGATTATCTGGCGGCTATCAAAGAGCATTCTTACAACGAAAAACGTAAAGTTATCGATTTGAACTTCAAAGCCATGATCGCTTTAGAAAGTGGGGAAAATGTCGACGAAGAGAGCCGTACCTTGGCTGAAACAACCTATGAAAATATGGCAAGGGCCTTCGGGTACAGTCGACGCGCAACATCCGACTGCATGCGTTTCGTTCTTAAACTAAAGAAAAGCCAACGGGAAGCGCCCTTAACTTAGTAAGCGGATCAGGCGTCGAGAGCTTCCCGCAACACACGCTCAGCCTGCCCAGCATCGTCTCTACGGACATAGATTCGGTGAAAAACGACACCGGTCTCTTGGATTATAGAAGAATAGTCTTCGATAGCCTCAACCCTGGGAAACTGACGCCCATCTTTTTTGATAAGTCTAAGATAGTTTTCACTTCTTTGACCTGTTTTGCGATTTCTAAATTTAGATAGAACATTGTGTGACGAGACGAGTTCCGTAGTGATGCTGACCTGATGAAGCCCGGTGAGGACGGTTTGAAGCTCCTCGCGCATAGAGTCGTGGCGCTTACTGTCCGCACTGATTTCGTAGATCATTTTCCAAAGACGTCGGTTCACCAAGAGATCGTGGACTAAGGCAGAAAAGTTGGGCTGCTCACTTGGCGGCAGAGTTTCTCTGCCAGCTTTTAAAAACACGGAGCGAATTTCATACTCATCGATCTGACAGTAGTCCATCACATTGGCGGGAATGTGCCAATGCTTGAGCTGGTCTGCCAGTCTTTGCATCATGGCTTCGCAAGCGGTTGAGGTTTTATGAAAATAAAGCTGAAGGTACATGGACTGACGGGCGCGCAGGTAATCTTCGAAGGCGGGGAGCCCAGAATACTGCAGGGCAAGATGAATGCGCCCGTCCTCCACATTGGCATAGGCAGCCAGTGAGTCCAAGATGCGGTCACTATCAAAAATACCGTAGGCCACCCCACATTCTCGAGCGTCGCGACGCAGGTAGTCCATGCGGTCAATATCCATTTCACCAGAAATCAGTTCATGACAAAGGCTCTGTGCCCCACAGGCGGCGAGTTCGGACCCTGGAGCTGGAGGGATTTGGGGAATGATGAGGGAGGCAAGATCCTGTNNACTTTAAGGGCCAAGTCGGGTTTGCGGAGGTAGATGTCGCTTAAGATTTGGTCGACGATGAGCACCGTAAAGACTTCATGGCTTACGCGCTTCTGGTGGGTGACGGAGCGACTGCTCAGATAGGTCGCGAGGTAAGGGGGGATTTGCGGATTCGAAGACAGCACGGTGGCTCCATCTGGCAAAAAACGTTCGCCACTATGGGAGAACGGGGGGTGACCGACATCATGCAGAAGAGCCGCCAGCCGGAGGGTTTGCAAAACGTAGGAGGATGAAAACAGTCGATCCATAACTGAGAAGCTTGGCGATAGATAACCTTCAAGCGGTTCGGACGGGAGACGCTGACGCTCACGCTCCGAAAAATTTCGGTACTTGCCACACACGGCGCGGATACGTAGCTGGTTATCTTTTATTTTGCTCCAGGCCATCCCGGCAAGGTGCATGACCCCTAAAGAATGTTCAAACCGGCTGTGCGATGCACCGGGAAACACGAGATTCAGAAAGGCTGTCTGGCGTATGCGACGCAGGCGCTGGAAGAACGGGTGAGCAATAACCTCATCTTCTAATGAGGAAATATCAACGGAGCCGTAGAGGTTATCACGAATGCGGCGCCGAATTTCAAGCCCCATAGCGTTCTCACTCCTATTCATTGGTCTTTTTACTCATGATTTCATCCGTCAGGAAATCGGACGAGCTTCCTGCTTCTTAAGTTATAATAGGATGAATAACTCCTTGATAAAGGTTAGTTTTTGATTATCCAAACGATCAAGGCAAAATACCAAGACAACCGTCCCCCCGTTGAGTGGCGATTTCACCCAGGCTCAGCTCTGTTCAGCCGCATTTGGCTTTTTTCAGGCTCACCAGCCGATTACACATTGCTGAGGAAGGTTCTCACCGCACTGACTGCGACTCAAGTACCGGTTGAATTCAGTGAGATTCACTACGAAATCCGTGATGATGGTGGGAGAATCTACCATTTTGACCTGAGCCCCCATCGCAAGCAGCTTGCCATCAACAACGGTCCTCGGCAGGAGCAAGCGCAGTTTGACCGGATTTTGAAGGAGATATGGGGCAATGGAGTGGGTCTCCTGCCCTTAGGCAAGCAGTCGTTTGCGGTGCGTCACTTTGTAAGATGCACAGGCAGTCCTCCCTATGCCATCAGTTTTGAAGAAAATGAGACGCGGGAGAGGCTCGCTGCCGAATGGTTAGAGACAGAACTTCAATCGGCGATCCACGACACACAGAAGTTATTACAAAAAGAAGCCTCAGGCGGGCAGCCCTNNCGGAACTGCAGAGTCATCATGTACTGCTGACCGAACTTCAAAAAAGTTATAGGGATTATCAACCCTCCGCTTTCACACTGGAAGGCTTACAAGATAAGCGGGAGAAATTACGTCGGGATGTCTCGGATCTTGATAGAATCGAAAGCACCTTATGTAGCGTCGTCTACCATTCTCACCTCCTACTTTCGCAAGACGAGGAAAAAACCTTACGCGATCGTATCACAGGCAACCTCAAAAATTGTGAACTCACCGCGCCCCCAACTGTGGAAGACTTGCAATCGTGGGGTGATCTTATTCGCATACTCGGGGAGATCAAATTCGCCGAGAAGATGATCCAGCTCGCGGGCCGCTTGAGTGCTTCCTATGAGTCGAAGATTAAGTCGGTGTCAGATATTTATAACCAAGGCAAAAAGGATCTAGCACCACGCCTGCAGCAGCTTGGAGAAAAGATTCTCGAGCTCAAAAAGATGATCGACGACGGCCTACTGAAACGCAAGGGCTGGCAAGCGATTCCGGAACTTATAAAGAAAACCCTGCACCCGAATATTGCGGGGGAGGTCTTGACTGCGATCGATGAGCTGGATGCTAGGTTTAGAAGTCTTCTCGCCTGCTTGCCGGAAGAAGGGGAATTTGAAGGTCCACTCTTAAAACTCGGAGATTTCCAAGACGAGCAAAAACGCAATCTGAGTGCTCTTAAGGAAAAATGGAAAGCGACGACTAAGATTCCTTTGAAAGATGGGTTTTCTGACTTCTTTCTCTATGGTTTGCAGCACTTTGAACTCATTTGGTACAATCACTTGCTAACCGAGAACCAGCGCATTAGGCAACAAACCGACAAAAAAATAGAGCTCTTGCGTACCCTGATCGTCAGACACCCTGAACAAGGGGACTTCGATCTCCGCGCAGCGGATCAAGTGCTCAAATACGCCCAGGTACTCATAAATATTAAACCACTAAAAATTAAAAAGCTTCGCAGTCTGGAGGACCGCCTGGTCAAGCTGCAGGTCCACTCCGGGATAAGGGCCCAGCTGATAAAGAAGAAAGAAGAAATCCAAGTCTGTTGGCGTGCCACTTTTCAGGCTCGGGGGCTTAGTGCCATAGCCATGGACAGTCCCCAATGCTCCCAACTGCTTACTGAGGGCCGACGGATTGCCGGTTTGCGCCATCTCCAAGAACATTGTGTAGAAAAGTTCGAAATCTTTGCCGCCACTCTCCGCAACATCCCGCTCAGTACCTGGGGTCTCGATGACTCCCCCCTCAGCGAGAATGAGCGGCATTACATACTCGGTCGACTCGATGGGCTGCCCAATTCGCAACTTATGGTCGTTTTGAGCTCGGACCCGCAGATTCTGACCTACTTGCGAAGCCGTTCAGCGGGGTGGATTGAAAATAATCGAGCTCTTTTATCCGAAAAGCCGCAATTAAATCCTGACTCTCGGACACTTCCATCCAAAAAAGCGCGTGCCGAAAAAATCGTGGGTCTGTTGAACGGACTCAAGCTGTAAGACTTTATAGCCAATGGGTTTTTAGGGAATTTCAACAGCCTTTGGGCGGCGTTCCGCAAGCCGCTGAGCAGAGCCCACTCGAACTTTTTCGGTCGAAAGTCCAAATAGTTCTAAATTTTCTGTCGGGAATTCCGACGTTAAATCTATCGGAGCTGACTGGCCTTCGTGGTTACGAGAGCTGGTTGCTTAAACAAGATAGGAGAGAAGTGAATGCTAGGTTTAGTTGCAGGACGTAAGAAAAGAAAAAGTGTCAGACGTAAGAAAAAAGTGGCTAAAAAAGCTAAAAAATCGGGGACCCGAAAAAAAGCAAGCCGCAAGAAAAAAGCTGGCAGCAAAAAGAAGAAAGCCAAAAAATCACGGGCTAAAAAATCTCGTGCGAAAAAGGCGAAGAGAAAAGCTTCTCGTCGGCGCAAATAGCATGCCGTTTTAAGGAGATCCCCTTATCGCTCTATGTCTTAGACACGGGAAGATCTCAGGGGATCCTCTTTGAAAAAGCCTAGGGCTTAGTCTTTTTTTCTCGGCCCATCACCCATCCTTATCCCAGACAATCCATCGCACAACACTTCCTTCCTTACCGATTTTTGCTTTTTTTTATTTTTCGGAACTTATATAAGAAATTCCAAGTTTTTAAGTTTTAGTAAACAATCGTGTTATTGAAAAGAGGTTAGCCTTGACGNNTAGCCGTACCCATTGATGGCAAGGCAGAGGAAGTTGCGCGTCTCAAGGAAATATCAGGAGCGATTGCTGAAGGGGCGATGGCTTTTCTCAAGGCTGAGTATAAATACGTCGGAATCTTTTGCGCTTTTTTCTCACTGGTTATTCTCTTCGCCCTCAACACGCCTGGCGCGGCCATCAATGGCGGTGTCTATAGCGCAGCAGCTTTTGTGGCTGGCGCGCTGACCTCAAGTCTTTGTGCTCTGTTGGGGATGCAAATTGCCATAAAGGGTAACGTTCGCACGACGGTGGCTGCGCGACGCAGTTTGAAAGAAGCTTTTAGGGTCGCGTTCCAATCCGGGGCGGTCATGGGCATGGCCTTGTGTGGTCTTGCGGTCTTAGGTCTGATTTCGATTTCTCTATTCTTTGTCTATCTGATTCAAGATGTGCATGTTGCGATGGAGATGGTTTCCGGATTTGGCTTGGGCGGTTCAACGGTGGCTTTATTTGGCCGAGTCGGCGGAGGAATCTATACAAAGGCTGCTGATGTCGGTGCGGATCTGGTGGGCAAATTGGAAGCAGGTATTCCGGAAGATGACCCTCGCAACCCAGCTGTGATTGCCGATAACGTTGGCGACAACGTTGGTGATATTGCGGGCATGGGGGCTGATCTTTTTGGTTCGCTTGCTGAAGCCACGTGTGCGGCACTCGTCATCGGAGCTTCGACCTATGCGATCTCTCATTCGGAGACCGCTCTTTATTTCCCGATCATGATATCGGCGACGGGAATTCCGATCAGTTTGTTGACCATGATGATGGCGCGCGTCACAGAAGAAGCCCGTTCTGTCGAAAAAACCTTGAAGCGTCAGCTGCTGTTTTCAACGGTTCTCATGAGCATTGCACTCTACTTCCTCACGAACTGGGCGATGGTGGATCAATTTGAAATCCAACAGCAAGTGGTCACCAAGTGGCAGGTCTTGTTTTCGGTCTTGTCTGGTCTTTGGGGTGGGCTCATCATCGGTTACATTACTGAATATTACACATCGCATTCCTACGGCCCCGTCCGTCAAATAGCGCATGCTTCTAAAACGGGTGCCGCAACCAACATCATTTACGGTCTGAGTGCTGGCTATATGTCCTCGGTGATTCCAGTCCTGACCATTTCCTTGATCGTTTACCTTTCTTGGCACTTTGCTGGTATGTACGGGATTGCCATGGCTGCCCTCGGTATGATCTCGACGATCGGTGTGGGTCTGACCATCGACGCTTACGGTCCAGTTTCCGACAATGCTGGTGGCATTGCTGAAATGTCTCATCTTGAAAAAGCGGTGCGCCAGCACACGGACATTCTCGATGCGGCCGGCAATACCACAGCAGCGATTGGTAAAGGCTTTGCAATCGGCTCTGCTGTCTTGACCGGTCTGGCTCTCTTTGCGGCTTTTTTGACAGTCGCGGGGGTTCATAATCTCGACCTCTTGAGTCCCAAAGTTTTTGCCGGGCTCTTTGCCGGCTGTGCTCTCCCGATGCTGTTCTCGGCTCAAACGATGCGTGCGGTTGGTAGAGCGGCCTTTGGTATGATCGAGGAGGTGCGCCGTCAGTTCCGTGAAATTCCCGGCCTGATGCAGGGCACTGCCAAACCGGATTATGGTCGTTGCGTTTTCATCTCTACACAATTTGCTTTGAAGGAAATGATCGCGCCAGGGCTGCTTGTTCTTCTCTCACCGCTTGTTTTTGGCGTCTTGTTTGGTGTGGAAACTCTTGCCGGCATGCTCGCTGGTGCGCTGGGAGTGGGTATAGTTCAGGCGATTTCATCGTCCAATTCCGGTGGCGCCTGGGATAATGCCAAAAAATACATTGAAACTGGTGAGTTAGGTGGCAAAGGTTCGGACGCTCACAAAGCGGCTGTTGTCGGTGATACCGTTGGTGACCCGATGAAAGATACTTCGGGTCCGTCCTTGAATATCCTGATGAAGCTTATGGCCATTCTCAGTCTGGTTTTCGCGCCCTTTATCATGAGTGCACATGCGTGGCTCTTAGCCCTCTTGGGTCTCTAATAGCCGCTCTTCCCATCCTGCACGTTTAAAGAATTTACCCCGAAATTTCTTGTGACGAGGGTTTTCTACTAGAAAGCCCTTACCCCGCTCGTCATCCACCCACGTGATAGAGGACGTCTGGACAAATTTTAGAGTTTCGGGATCGACGACAAGGTCTATAGACTCGCCTTCCGCGCTAGCAAAGGTGAAGTGGGTATCGACGTCATGCGCATCATCGAAGCTCACGCCATAGATAAATCCATCACAACCCTTCCCAGCTAAATAAAGACGGAGGGAAAGCTCCTGCCACTGCGGGTTATTTTTCTTATAAACTACAGCCTGTTGAATCGCTTTTGCGTCCATCGAAATAGCATATGTTTCTTGCATCTTAAGCTCCACGCCCCTACAATGACTTGCTCTTGCTCCGGAAATCATCATGTCCTTGTCAATTTCTGCTAGCCACTTAATCTGACAAGAAAATAACGCTCTCACAACTTAAAGTTTCCCTGGATAAATGTCGACTAAATTGGTAGNNAACGAGGACGTTATACGCCGCCTTTCGCAAATCAAAGAAGAACCTGAGTTTATGTTGGAATTTCGACTCAAGTCTTTTCGCTATTGGCAAAGCCTTGAAGAACCCCATTGGGCCACAGCCCACTATGTCCCCATCCAATACCAAGATATCCGTTACTATGCAGCGCTTAAAAGCGGCAAGGCGAAAAGCCTCGTCGAAGTGGATGATGAAGTGCTCAAAACTTTCGAGCGCTTGGGTATCCCACTCTCCGAGCAGAAACGCCTGACGGGTGTGGCTGTCGATGCGGTCTTCGACAGCGTTTCGGTTGGTACGACTCACCAGGAGGAGCTGACGAAGCTTGGTGTGATCTTCTGTTCTTTTACAGAAGCTCTTAAAAAATATCCGGACCTTATCAAAAAATATATTGGCTCCGTCGTGCCCTACAAAGATAATTTCTTTGCCTCCCTTAATTCTGCAGTGTTTAGCGATGGTTCTTTTGTTTACATACCGAAGGGTGTGCACTGCCCACTTGATCTTTCGACGTATTTTCGCATCAACGCAGCCGAGGTTGGACAGTTCGAGCGCACGCTCATCAT